>JBEPWP010000064.1:0-8392 GCA_041642355.1 Fodinibius sp.
CCACGTCAATATCAGTACCCTGTGCAAACTCTAGTGTCACCCGGCTACGTCCCTCTGATGAGCTTGAACGTACACGTTCTACGCCCGGGACTCCGGCAATCGTATTTTCGATACGCTGGGTGATAATGGTTTCGATTTCTTCAGGCCCAACATTGGGGTATTCAGTAGCAACAGTAAGTTGCGGATATTCAACAGGAGGTAGCAAATCTACCGGTAAAAATCGGAATGACATGACTCCCAGCACGATGATAATAAGGAAAAGCATCGTGGTTGCGATGGGTCGTTCTACGGCTGTTTCTGTAATCTTCATAGCGTTAGATAATCAGGTGTAGAAATTATTGACTCGAAGAATCGTTAATATTGGTTTGGCGATCCAGCACTTGCTGCAACAGATCTTGACGTTGTAACCCTTGCAAGGCCAAAATACGTTCCCATGAACTGGTACGAACACGGGCTTCTTGACGTCCGCTAGAAAGTAAATCCTGACCAATCGTAACAACCCAGTTACCCGGTTCAATACCTTCAATACCTACTTCCATCCGCCCTTCTGCAATAACATCAATGGGTTTGAATTGTACCTCGGTTGGTTCTGTGAGTGGTGGTGGATTGTCAGGGTTGACCTGCTCAGCAGGCTGAATTTCTGATCCCAGAGAAGTAGCAACAAATACGCCTTCTTCTCCCGAATTGGGATCAGTATAAATAGCACTCGTAGGTACCAAGGTAGCCCGTTCGCTCTGTCCGTATAAAATATCGACGGGCACAAACATACCGGGACGCAATTTGTCACCCTCGTTTTGTACATCTATTTCTCCTTCAGTGCTTCGTGTTATATTATTTAAGAAGGGAGAAATCCGTGATAGTTCAGCTTCGATATAGTCACTGTTATTTGCATTTGAACCGGTATAAATATGTGCCGTTTGTCCGACCTCAATATCATCCAGCATTTGGTCGGTCAAAACAACCTCTACGCGTAAATTTTCAAGATCACCAATAGTAAAAAGTTGAGTACTGGTACTTACCTGCATTCCATTTTCCGCATTACGTTGGCCAACAGATCCCGAAATTGGAGCTTTTATCACTGTTTTTGCAAGCATGTCCTGTTGTTCTTCAAGGCTGGATTGTGCCTGCTCTAACTGGGCCTCAGCTAATTCAACGTCAGCCTCGGCGGATGACATCTGTGCCTGCAGAGTTTCCATTTCAAGTTCGCTCGATAATTCTTGATCACTCAGTTGTTTCGTTCTTTTATACTGGGCTTCCAACTCGTTATAGCGGGCACGGGCTTGTTTCAGGCGGGCCTCATTAATCCGTAAATTTGCCCGAGCCTGTTGTACCTGTTCTTGATACTGATTGTCTTCAAGCGAGACAATAGGATCACCCTTTTCAACGTATTGCCCATTCTGTACGTGAACGGTCGCAATTTTGCCAGAAATTTCAGGAAATAACGTTACTTGGTTTTTGGCATAAACCGTTCCACTCAGTCGTTCCGAAAGAGGAAGAGCACCGTACCGGGATTTTACGGCTTCAACAGATGGAGTTGACGATGAGAGATTGCCAACAGCCGGACCATTGTTGCTGTCATTGTCATTAGAACAGGAAACGACCAGGCTTGAAGCAAGCAGTAATAATGATAAATAGATTACTTTTTGTGATAAAGAAAGCTTCATGGAAATCAAATAATATTCAGGTTTAAAGATCGTATTGATACAATGAAAAAATTAACCGAAATGTTCATTATAAAATGTAATAGGATGTTATACTTTTTATACTCTTAATAAACCACATAATTCTGAAGCAAAGTTGAACTTTTAGGCGGGTAAAATTCGTTCCAACGGCTACAACATGTTATCAGACTAAATGCTCATCAGTTACAGGTTAAGAATTCACGAAATTAAATGGATACCGTTACACAAATTACGTTAGGGGCAGCGGTGGGTGAAGCTCTGCTGGGAAGGAAAATTGGAAACAAGGCCGCTTTGTGGGGGGCAGCATTTGGGGTACTGCCCGATCTCGATGTTCTTGCCTCTCCCTTCGTTTCAGAAGTACAGGCACTGGCTATTCATCGAGGCATTACCCATTCGCTGTTTTTCTGTGTTGTAGCCGCTCCCCTTTTGGGATGGTTGCTGCAACGTTATCAAAAAAATGATGCGCAATGGAAGGACTGGTCGTGGTTCGTATTCTGGGTGTTTCTCACCCATATTTTTATTGATGTTTGCACGAGCTACGGCACCCAGGTATTTCAGCCCTTCAGCAACTATTCCCTCAGCTTTAACTCTATTTTTATTATTGATCCCTTTTTTACCCTGCCGTTACTGTCTGGTATTGTGATTGCTCTTTTTCTAAAGAGGCGATCTCAACCTCGCAGGTGGGCAAACTGGTTGGGTATTGGGATAAGTTCTCTATATCTGCTGCTGGGTTTTGGGATCAAGCAACACGTAAATAATGTGTTTGAGAGCAATTTTGACCGGCAGAATATTATGCCTGAGCAATATATGACAACCCCCTCTCCGATGAATGTTTTTCTGTGGACTGGATATGCAGAAGCCAATGACACGCTTTATGCTGGGTTGTATTCTGTTTTTGATGATGATCAGGAAATTGATTTCCAATCGGTTCCGCAAAATGGGGAGTTATTACAACCGTATCAACATCAGTTACCAGTAGAGCGACTTATTTGGTTTTCGCGAGGATACTATGCCGCCGAGAAAAAGTCTGAAGGGTTAATTATCCATGACCTTCGTTTTGGTCGCTCAGATTTGTGGCTTTCTGATCAACCGGCCCCCTTTGTTTGGAATTATAAGCTGATATTTAACAGCGATTCTACGGAAGTTACAGGCTTCAAACAGTACGAACCCAGTTTTGATATGCGCGCTGAAATGTGGGATCAATTACTAAACCGGGTTTTGGGAAATTAAAAAAGTTCAGTTTGTCAGTGTACTATCTTTGGGTACGAAATCTAGCACAAGCGAATTCATGCAATAGCGTTTACCAGTTGGCGGAGGGCCATCGTTAAAGATATGGCCGAGATGAGCATTACAACGTCCGCATAGGACTTCGGTTCGCTGCATTCCATAGGAATTATCCGGTTTAAATGTAACGCTGTTTAAACCCACCGGTTCAAAGAAGCTAGGCCAGCCACAATGGCTCATGTATTTTGCTTCTGATTCAAAAAGTTTATTTCCGCAGGCAGCACAATAGTATGTTCCCTTGCCTTCGTGATCCCAGTATTTGCCGGTGTATTCTCGCTCGGTTCCCTTTTCGCGGGCAATATGATAGACTTTGGGTTTGAGAACCTTTTTCCAGACAGAGTCGGGTAGATTTAATTTTGCAGTATCCGTGCGCGAATAATAGGGATTATGAGGTTTAGCTTCTGAAGAATGTTCAGCAATCTCGCTATTGTTAGAACTATTATTTTCTTGTTGCCCCTGACAACTTGCAAGAGGCAAGAAAGCAATGATTAAAAGGATGGGTAAAATTCGCATGAGATTTCCAGTTATAAACTTGGTTTGTTGAGCTAAAATAACATTAGTGGCAAATAGATCATTCGCAATAAAAACTGGCGCAAGCTTGATAAACTGCGCCAGTAATAATATCAGATCGATATTTAAGAATATAGACTATGACTCATCGTCCGAATCGTCACTGATCTGTGGAGGAAGATCAACGCCCGACATATCTTTGAATACCTCAAGCATCTCCATGGGTAGGGGCATGAATGCAAATGTAGCATTCTCTTCACTGATGTCGCTCATCGTTTGTAGGAACCGTAGTTGTAACGCCATGGGTGCTTGTTTCATCATTGTTGCTGCTTCGACTAATCGTTCGGCAGCCTGGAATTCACCTTCGGCATTAATGACTTTTGCTCGACGGTCACGTTCGGTTTCGGCCTGACGGGCCATAGCTCGCTTCATGTTTTCGGGTAACACTACGTCTCGAACTTCAACAGAAACAACCTTTATTCCCCATGGGTCGGTTTGCCGGTCAATAATTTCTTGGATGTTTTTATTCACTTTATCTCGCTCGGCCAGTAGCTCATCGAGCTCTACCTGTCCTACAATACTACGCAACGTAGTTTGTGCCAGCATCGATGTAGCGTGGATATATTTTTCTACCTGGATGGTTGCTGCTTCGGCGTCAATGACGCGGAAAAAGGTAATCGCATCAACGTGTACTGTAACATTGTCTTTGGTGATAACCTCCTGCCGATCCACGTTTATGGTTAAAACCCGCAGGTCAACGCGCTCAATTTTATCAATGAAGGGGATCAGCATGATTAACCCCGGGCCTTTGGTCTTATGAAATTTTCCGAGCCGGAACACCACGGCACGTTCATACTCCCGAAGGATTTTAAAAATCTGGGGCAGCAGTATTGCTGCTAGCACAGCAATAGTGATGATCCACGTTATCAAATCAAAAAATTGGTTCGAACTTTCCATAAGCTTCGTTTTTAGGGATTAGTAATGGCTATTTAAATTTGCTATCCGTTGGTTGTATTTGATGACTTTGAAAGTGGTTTTACTTTCATTTTGAGACCTTGGATTTCAGTAATCTCACATAATTGTCCTTCTTCAATAATGCTTTCGTCGCTGACTGCATCCCAATATTCGCCGTTCACAAAAACTTTACCGCGACTATTATCAATCTTGTCAACGACTTCGGCTTGCTTGCCAATCATTGAGCTTTTCCCCGTTTTACTATCCGTAAATTGTGCTCGAATTCCTTCGGTCACAATCCAGACAAAAAAGAGGGCGGTTAAGATGGTTGCGGGGACAAGCCAGGCCCATGAAAGCTCCATTGATTCGGGTAAGTCTTGAAAAAGCATGAGGGCGCCCAAAAAGAAAGATACGGAGCCCCCGGCGATGAGCAGCCCAAAGGTAGGTGTAAAAGCTTCTGCCACGAACAGAATGATGGCCAGCCCAATAAGGGCAAAACCTGCAATATTAATCGGCATGGCCGCCGAAGCGTAGAGTACCAGCACCAACGCGATGACTCCAGCTACTCCAGGTACAATGGCACCGGGATTAGTTACCTCTCCTATAATTCCATAAATAGCAATCATCGTGAGAATGAGCATAACCTCGGGACGCATAATAAAGCTGAGAAATTGTTCAGCGAAATTTGTAGGCACCTCTTCGATGGTAGCATTTTTGGTTGCCAGCGTATCCCCATTAACGGTGCGGCCATCAATCTCTTGCAAGAGTTCATCAGTATTAGCGGCAATTAAATCAATTACATTCAATTCGAGTGCTTCTTCTGCAGTAATAGATTCACCATCTCGAACCGCAGATCTGGCCCATTCCGCATTGCGGTCGCGCCTATTAGCAATGCTTTCGATAAAACTTTCGGAATAATTGAAAATCTTTTTCTGCATGACCGTATCAGATTGGCCACCTCCCATTTGTACCGGTGATGCAGCACCAATAGTTGTGGTAGGGGCCATGGCAGCAACGTGGGCAGCCATTGTGATGAATGTTCCGGCACTGGCGGCACGGGCACCCTCGGGAGCTACATAAACAACAATAGGCAAATCAGTTGATTCAAGAAAAGACTGAACGATATCTTTGGTAGATTCAAGCAGGCCACCGGGCGTATCAAGTTTTATAATAAGTGCTTCAGCTCCCTGTTCGTTAGCTGTTTTTATTCCCCGGTTGATATAATTGGTAGTTGTAGGAGAAATAGAGCCCTCTACAGAAATCATCGTTACAACCGGCGGTTTGGTATCCGGTTGCTGAACGGTATCCGTTGCCGTTGTATCAGGCTGACCCGAAACTACGTTTGTTACTAACGCAAGAAGTGTGAGAATGATTAATCGTTTCATGGCGTAAAGTTATCAAAAAGGATTGTAGAAACAACATCGCTCCAGAATTTATAAGCATGTTGACAAATAACTAACCCATATTCAAACAATTTCATTTTGAGGTTTAAAAAATCCTGACCGGGAAGCACATAGATTATTAAATATAATTGGATTAACTGTTTGATTAATGTGTTTGCTCTTCCCTAAGTTATGGGTTAGATTAAAAGCAATTTACTTTAACTAACTATTTAGTTCTATGAGTAAGAAGGCCAAAAACACCCGCCAAGAAATTATTGAGGCAGCACGTCATGAGTTTTTGACAAATGGATTTGAAGGAGCCCGGCTCCATAATATTGCAGATCAAATAGGAGTTACAAAGGCCATGATCCACTATTATTTTAATACTAAAAAAGAACTTTTTGAGCATGTCTATAAACGATCAGTGCAAACGGTGTTTGCAGAGGTCGATGAGATTCTATCGAAAGATGTTCCACTCTTTAAAAAAATTGAACTACTTATTGAAAACAGTCTGCAAAAGACCGTTGAAAGTCCACGGGTGTTGGCATTTGTAATTACCGAAATAAGTAGAAAGCCCAACTGGCTGCAGCCAATTTTTGAAGAACAGATCAATCTACAGGTAACAAGTTTTGATCAAGAGTTAAGTGATGCTGCGTCAAACTATCAGATTGCTGCCGTGAGTGTTCATGATTTACTTATGAATATCTTTTCACTTTGCTACTACCCTGTTATTACAGAGCCCATAAATCAGTCATTATTTAAGACAGATGATGTTAAGACGGGTAAGGATTTTGCGGAAAAAAGAAAGGGAGTAATTTTAGATACGATTCTAAACTGGCTAACTGCATAGGGTTCTTAATGGCTGTTAAAAAATTAATACACTCTAACTTCATTTAAACAAAGGTTTATGTATGTTTTAAAATGAAAGGGTCTGAAGGAAAGCCCGAATAGAGACCTCAGACTGGAAATAAATACGGCTATGATGGGCGCAAAAATGACTCGCTTGCTTGCTGCTGTAATGTTTACTGACATTGTCGGTTATACAGCAATGATGCAAGAAGATGAAGATAATGCTAATAGGCAAAAAGAGAGGCATCGCCAGGTGCTGCACGAGAATGCTGCATTATTTGATGGCAGGGTATTACATTATTACGGAGATGGAGCACTGACCATTTTTAACAGTGCGTATAATGCGGTGATGTGTGGTATTAAAATCCAAAAGCATTTAGCTGATCCTTACCTGCCTCTTCGAATCGGTTTGCATATGGGAGATATCGCTTATAATGATGAAGATGTTTATGGGGATGCTGTAAATATTGCTTCACGCTTAGAACCACTGGCAATTTCGGGGGGAATATTAATTTCAAAGAAGGTGCATAACGAAATTAATAACCACCGAGATATACAAACAGAGAAGCTTGGCACTTTTGAGCTTAAAAATGTACAGAATCCTCTTTCGATTTATGCCGTCAGCAATGATGGGATCAACGTTCCGTCGCCTCGAGAAATAAAAGCCAAAACGGGCAGGGTAAAAGACCGTCTAGCCGTGTTGCCTTTTATGAATATGAGCGATGAAATGGGGTTTGATTATTTTAGTGATGGGTTGACTGAAGAAATTATTAACGGACTCACTAAACTGGATCAAATTGATGTAACTTCGCGAACATCGGCTTTTGCCTTTAAGGGACGTAATGAAGATATACGAGAGATCGGTAAAAAGCTGATGGTGACTCATATTTTGGAAGGCAGTGTCCGTAAAAACCGAGATAAGATTCGTGTAACGGCACAGCTTATTGAAACAGGAACAGGATTTCATTTATGGTCGGAAACGTTTGATCGTCACTTAAAAGATATTTTTGAAATTCAAGATGGTATTTCGGAGGAGATTCTACACAAGATAGAAAAAGGCTTTTCGTATGATGTGAGCAAGCCTAAATCCTATTCTGCCCAGCCAAAGACTGCCAAGGGAGCATATGAGCAATACCTGGAAGGTAGATTTGAGTTTCAGAAATATTCTATTCCATCGGTACGTAGAGCAATGAAATGCTTTAACGAAGCCATCGATAGAGATCCCAAGTATGTAAAATCCAAAATTGGATTAGCAACATGTTTCCTTTTTTTGGGGATAGAAGGACAGATGGCGCCTCGACGGGCATATAAAAAAGCTGAAGACCATATCGAGGCAGTGTTAGAAAATAATGGAGATTCGGCAACGGCACTGGCATTTAAAGCGATTGTTGATGTATTGTTGTATCAGCACTACGATCGAGCAAATATGAGATTGAAAACTGCTTATGATATTGATGATGAAAATCCCGATGTATGTTATAATTACTTTCGTTTTCTAAATATGATCGGCGAAAATAAAAAGGCCCAGCAATGGATTGAACGAACAATAGCATTGGAGCCATCCAATTTGCTATACAATTCCGAGCTTGCTCGATCTTACTACAATTTAAATCGTTATTCGGACGCCCTTGAGCAATACAATTATACATTAGGGTTGGATCATACCTTTTTACCGGCTGTGGAAGGTAAGGGATGGACGTATGTAGTTATGGATAAGTTGAAAAAAGCACA
>JBEPWP010000065.1:0-2897 GCA_041642355.1 Fodinibius sp.
CTGAGGATCCCAATTCGGCATTATTCCGTATTGAAGTCATTCAAGTTCCACTTGATAATCCTGAAGATGCCGAAATCGTAAATTCTCCCCGCATTTTTGAGAATCTTACAGAAGCCCCTACCCACGGGATGTCACCTGCGGATAAAGAACAGATTGAAAAAGCCAAAGAAGAAGGCGCTTTTGTAGCAGAAATTTTTGGACAGCAACGTATCATTCCTGATCGATACGTTCAGCAGATGCTTGCCCAAGTTGTAAAACAACGTGGTGGCGAAGGTGAACCCACGGCTCAAGACAGTGCCACACTTCGTGAAAATATTGGCCAGATGATTGAGGAACGCTTTGGTAATGACGATGATGAAGAAGAGGATCTTATGGCTAATCGTGGTCCAAATCAATGTCACGATATTACACTCTATCCCGAAATTGGATTAGCCGGTGGTGCATGTGAAGGATATGGCCTGTTACTTGATATTACTGATCCCGCCAGCCCACAACGCGTTGATGCGGTTGCCGATTCCAATTTTGCTTATTGGCACTCTGCCACCTTCAATAACGAAGGGGACAAAGTACTCTTTACGGATGAATGGGGCGGTGGCGGTCAACCCAAGTGCCGCGAAAAAGATCCAATGGAATGGGGAGCAAATGCTATCTTTACCATCGATGACGATAACAAGATGGATTTTCAAAGCTACTTTAAGATGCCTGCTCCACAAACTCCACAAGAAAACTGTGTAGCTCACAACGGTTCACTAATTCCTGTACCAGACCGTGATATTATGGTTCAATCTTGGTACCAAGGCGGAATCTCAGTTTTTGACTGGACAGATCCTAACAATCCAGTTGAAATTGCATACCACGACCGTGGTCCCGTTGACTCTACTCGCATGCAGATGGGCGGAAGCTGGTCGGTATATTGGTATAATGGCGTTATTGTAAACTCCGAAATTGCTCGTGGACTTGATATCTTTGAGCTGAAACCCAGTCCCTATTTAACGGAAAATGAGATTGCAGCTGCTAATACCGTTACTTTTGAGCAACTTAATCCCCAGGGACAGCCGAAATACGACTGGCCGGCTACTTTTGCGCTTGCCAAAGCGTATGTAGATCAGCTTGAACGTGGCGAAGGGCTTTCAATGAATCATATAACGAAAGCGAGAACACAAATTGCCAGCGCAGAAAATGCTTCTGGCTCTAAAAAGTCAGATATCTTATCATCTCTGGCAAATGACCTTTCCAGTCAGGCAAATAATTCCAGCCAAAGTGCCAAGGTAAATAAACTTGTTGATACCCTGGAGAAACTGGCTGCTAAATAAAGCAGGTCGTATTTCCTAAACTTATTGAAGCGTATTTGGCCCTTGTTGGCATTGCATAACGCAATCCAATAAGGGCTTTTTTATTTTAAGATTATTTTTATGTATGGTATCAAAAAAATAAAGTCCGGCAACTAAGAGTTACCGAACTTTATCAATCATCTAACAGTTTTTCTAGTTGGCTACCAAGAACACCTTGTCAACAACATGAACCTCTCCGTTTGACGCATCAACAGAACCCAAAATTTGGGCGTCATTTACATATACTTCGCCATCTCTCTGTTCAGATTGCACATAATGACCTGTGGCCAGGTATACGTTCATACCACTAGCCAACTGATCTTTACTCAGCGATGCGGGAGACGCATGGGAGGTTAAAATCTTAGCCAGCTTCGATTTATTCTCCGGCTTCATTAAATCATCAAGTGTTCCTTCGGGCAATGCTTCAAAAGCCTCATCAGTAGGTGCAAAAACCGTCAGCGGACCGGGATTAACCAACACATTTTGAATATCTGCCGCTTCTATCGCTTTTGCAAGAATAGTATGGTCTGGCGATTCTTGAGCAATTCGTAAGATATGCGCTTTTGATTCATCATCCACTACCCCAGACTGTCCTGTTGTAGAGGCAGATGATGACTGATTTTCGGTTGTGGTATTGTTGGAATTATCCTCTGTATTTCCACACGAAATCAGTGCCATTGAAATTACTGCCACCAACAATATCGTGCCTATTTTTTGTATGATACTCATAACTTTTATGGGTTTATTTAATATATCTCCTAACAAGAATAAAAGAGCTTTTTATCCTTTATTTGAATTTATGAAATTTTTGCCCCTCAGCCAATAATAAATTTATGACCTAATTTTTGTCTGCATCTTTACCTTGCTTTCTCTATCCTTTGGCATAGCATTTTATTCCAATAATTTTGTTTATGAACTCTTATTCCCAAAATTCTTTGCAAAATAGTCTCAGCAACCAAGTACGGCGTCTCCAAAATAAAATTGAGTCGCTAGATCAACTTAGTGGTAAACTTTCCATGGGTCGCCTTTTTGGGTTTGTAGGTGGTCTAGCACTGGTTTACATGGCTGGGATCTGGGGGCCAGAATGGCTCTTCTGGATCACATTGGGGCTTTTTCTTTTTGGATTTAGTCGATTGGTCCGTATTCACAAACAAATAGACGAGTCGAAAGAAGAATTTGAAATATGGAAATCAATCCGCAACACCCATCTTGCCCGTCAACAGTTGAATTGGCAAAACCTTAAGGAACGAACTCCCTCCTCAAACTATCAAGACCATCCATTTGCCAACGATCTGGATCTCATTGGCAAGCATTCTCTGCTTCAACTCATGGATACTTCTACCTACCAGGGAAGTACAGATACATTATGCCAATTCTTGTTGGCTTGCGAACCTAATCTCCAAGAAATAAAAGAACGTCAGGCAGTCGTTGAAGAACTCACAACAAAACCAAAGTTTCGAGATACGTTACATCTACTGGCTGAACTTAACAGTAAACAGGAATTGGACAGTGACTGGAGCCTTGATGAATTACTTGAATATCTTCGAAACTCAAAGGTAGTTAACT
>JBEPWP010000065.1:2907-8357 GCA_041642355.1 Fodinibius sp.
CCTCAAACTATCAAGACCATCCATTTGCCAACGATCTGGATCTCATTGGTAAGCATTCTCTGCTTCAACTCATGGATACTTCTACCTACCAGGGAAGTACAGATACATTATGCCAATTCTTGTTGGCTTGCGAACCTAATCTCCAAGAAATAAAAGAACGTCAGGCAGTCGTTGAAGAACTCACAGCAAAGCCAAAATTTCGAGATACATTACATCTACTGGCTGAACTTAACAGTAAACAGGAATTGGACAGTGACTGGAGCCTTGATGAATTACTTGAATATCTTCGAAACTCAAAGGTAGTTAACTATACGCTTCCTCTCTCAATTCTGGGTGGTCTTTCGGCGATCAACATTCTGCTACTTGTACTCTATCTGATGGGAATAATTGCTCCCTATGTGATTATCAGCTTTGTGGCTTACCTGGTAATCTACAACTTTAACAGTGAAAAGATATCCGGCCTATATCACGAATCACATCAAATTGAAAAACAACTAAGTCGTTTTAATGCTGTTTTACACTTTTTAGAAAAGTATAATTACCAGTCTAATAAGCAATTAAAGGCATTTTGCAAACCCTATTGGAGCAGTGATTATTCGCCCTCTAAATATGTAAAAGGGATTATCCGTATTGCCGGAGCGGCCTCATCTCAACAGAGTGAGGTCATTTGGGTGTTGCTCAACTTTTTAGTTCCATGGGATCTGTATTTTGCCCAAAAATTAAGTAGCTATAAAAAAGAACTGGCCCCCAAATTGGATGAATGGCTTACCCACTTTTATGAGCTCGAAGCATATTGCTCGTTGGCAAATTTTGCGTGGTTAAATCCGCAGTATCAATTTTCTCTGCCTGATAAGAATTTATCAACTCCTTTTACTGCCACCGACTTGGGACATCCACTCATTCCTTACGATGAAAAAGTCACTAATGACATAACTATCGATGACAAAGGTGACATACTATTAATTACTGGATCCAACATGGCCGGCAAAAGTACTTTCTTACGCACAATGGGTATTAATTTAGCACTCTGTTTTGCGGGCGGGCCAGTAAATGCATCTACCCTGCAAACTATCCCGTTTCGGATTTATAGTAGCATTAACGTTACTGATTCGCTTGACGATGGCCTTTCACACTTTTATGCTGAGGTAAAACGTCTGCGCGGTTTACTCGAACTCCTCAATGATAATCACGATACGCCCGTCTTTTTTATGGTAGACGAGATTTATCGAGGTACCAATAATCGGGAGCGCCTTCAGGGAAGTGAAGCATTTCTTAAAAATGTAGCCGGCAAAAATGGTATTGGGCTTGTTTCTACACATGATCTTGAACTGGCGCAACTCGAAGAGTCTATCCCTGAATTGAGCAATTGGCACTTTTCAGAAACCATTGAGGGCAATAAAATGAGCTTTGAATACAAATTAAAACCTGGCCCCTGCCCTTCTACCAATGCCCTCAAAATTATGGAGATGGAGGGATTACCTACTTAAGAATTTAAACATCATAAACTATGAACAAACATTTTCGAGCGATTACTTTAGGGCTGCTCGTTACGTTATTACTATCACTGGTAGCCTGTGAAGATGAATCCTCACCTATTTCATTTTTAGCGTTGGGTGACTCTTATACTATTGGTGAAAGTGTAGATCAGGATCAACGCTGGCCTGTTCAACTTTCTGATTCATTGCGCAACCACAATTTTAGCATTGATAATCCCACTATTATTGCCCAAACAGGCTGGACGACTTCCGACTTACAGGAAGCTATAAACAAAGAAAATCCTCATTCCAATTACGATATTGTTTCTCTCCTTATTGGTGTTAACAACCAATACCAAAAATTGGACTTTGAAAACTTTGAAAAAGAGTTTAAAGAGCTATTGATACAATCCATTTCTTTTGCTGACAATAATCCTAACAGGGTATTTGTCGTTTCTATTCCCAATTATGGCGTTACTCCATTTGGACAGGAAAAGAATCCGACTAAAATTACTGAGGAGCTACAACGCTACAATAAAACCGCCCAGGATATTGCACAAAAAAATGATGTTACCTTTATCAACATTACCCCTATTTCTGAGAATGCTCTTGATAATCCAGAGCTTACGGCAAATGACGGCCTCCATCCATCCGAAAAAATGTATCAACGGTGGGTTTCAGAAATGCTTCCCTCAATCATATCCAAACTACAATAATCGATATGGAGCTACTTAAAGAAATTGACCAAGCTCATGAGCGAATTCAGGATGATATTTTTAAAACGCCTCTACTCTACTCCAACTGGTTGAGTAACTATTGCAGTGGTGATGTCTATTTAAAACTCGAAAGCGAACAGGTCACTGGATCATTTAAAGCACGCGGTAGTCTCAATAAACTCAAATGGATACAGGAACAAAATATGGATGCAATGCCAGTGACCGCATCCACTGGGAACCACGGATTGGGATTTGCACGTGCCTGCGACCTTCTTGGAATCAGAGGAAAGGTTTTTCTGCCACATAATGCAGTTTCTTCCAAAGTAGAATCAATCAGGGCGTTTGATGTGGAGATCGAATTTCACGGGAATGATCCCTATACAACAGAAAAACATGCCCGAAAAACAGCTGAAGAACAGGGATGGATTTATGTATCGCCTTACAACGATCAACAGATTGTAGCAGGCCAGGGAACTATCGGTTTTGAGATACTTGATCAGATACCAGCTCCAGATAACATTTTAACTACGGTAGGTGGTGGCGGACTAATTTCAGGGATTGCCAGCTATGTTAAAGCCCATTCATCGGAAACAACAATTATCGGATGCCAGCCGGAAAATTCCCCTGAGATGAGTGTGAGTGTCCGCGCTGGTGAATACCGAGAAGTGGAATCCAAGCCAACACTTTCGGATGGTTCGGCCGGTGGATTTGAACGCGACTCCATCACCTTTGATTTATGCAAAAAATTGGTGGATGATTTTATTTTAATTTCTGAAGACGAAATTGCCGATGCCATCCGTTCTATGATCAAGCACCACAGCAAGTTAGTGGAGGGTTCGGCGGGCGTGGCTATTGCCAGCCTGCTTAAAAAGCCCGAGCAATTTTCTAATCAAACCTCTGTTATCGTTGTTTGTGGAGCTAATATTTCGGAGGATAAATTGCAATCTGTTTTGTGTGATTAACCCATCTAACCCAAACAAAGTTTTTGCTATGAGAGTATTCACATTATTTTGTTCGCTATTTCTGATTTCGACCGTTGCCCAAGCTCAACATGAAATTTCAATTAATGCATCAGCAGAAGTGTTGGTTCCTGCCGATAACATTGCTTTTCAAATCAACCTAAATGCTGAAGGTGATACCCCTCAAGAGACTTATGAACTTCACAAAGAACGTGAAAAAGTGCTGATCAAACAGTTAAAAGAGCACAATATCAAAGATGAAGATCTTAATTTTGAACCGATATCTATTAATAAAAGCTATAACGGATCATATCAGAATGAAAAAAATAAACGCATCCGAACCCATCAACGAGTTACCTTAACGCTCGATAATTTTGACGTTTACGAACAGATCCAGATTACGCTCATTGAACATGACTTTGACGAATTCAGCGGAAATTTCATGTCCAGTGATGCCAAACAAGGAAAGGATAACGCCCTGAAAAAAGCACTTAAAATAGCTCGTGAAAAAGCAGATATTATTGCCAAAGAAACCGATGTGACCATTTCGGGCATTAAAAATATTAGCTTCTCCTACAGCAGTCGCCCACCTCGACCAATGATGGAGATGACTGCCTCAAAGTCATCCGATAGTTTATTGGAGTTTGATCAGTCGGTAAGCGTTTCGGCCAATGTATCGGTGACCTATAAATTTGAAGAATAGAATCTTACTAACCCTGTCAGCTTTGAAAGGCTGACAGGGTTCAATGATTTCTTACCCAAAACAAACGTAACGGAATGTGCCAAGTACTAATGCTTGCCTAGCAATAGTGTATATTAATCTCTGAAATCCATATTGAGATTTCGATAAATTGGCACCTCGTTTACAGCCTCAAAAAACTTCTTTGCCTTATTTAAATCCTGTTCTCTATTAATCTGATAAGGCCAATATTGCTCCACATTTCCACGTCCCATTAACAGCTGCATGGTGCCCTGCGATTTGTGCTCCGCAATCACCCAATTGGCGATAATTTTATAATCCAGTCGGTTATCGAATCCAAACTTTTGCGTACGATCGAACTCCATCGGCTGTTGTCCGTCCATCAATTTAGAAATCGAATAGCCCTCCAGCTGTGAATAATCATTTTGTTCTCCCACTGAATCTGCAATAGTCGTGGCAAAAACAAGCGGTCGCTCCTCATCGGGCAAATCTTGTATTGCCTGCAGGGCCAGAATCGCTGAGGCTTTGTGATGTCCGTGTGTTGCATCCGTTGGTGTCATGGTAAAAACAAAATCGTACTGCTCTTCTTTCAATATTTTTTGTAGTCGTTGTTTAATCCAGTCGGTATCCCAGTTCTCCATCGGACGCGCAATATCTTTTGAATACTCATCATCCACCTGATCAAAAAAGAAGTAATTGCGCATACCCACAATTTTACCACCGGCCATCAGTTCCCGTTTACGGATGCTCGGTAGATAATCTCGACCCACTTCTTCCCTGTCGAGCTCACGATTATAAATGTAATTTCCCAACGTTGAGTATTTATAACCGCCTTCTCCGTTGGTCATTATTGCTAAATCTACAACACCATTCAGCAGATGCGTAGTCTTAAAAACGGTGGCCGCATAAATAGCATCATCATCGGGATGGGCCGTCACCAATAACACTTTTGGCTCATAATCAAGCTCCTGAGCCTGAATTTGTTCTGTCACTCCGAATAAAAAAAGTAGGCTAACAATTAAGAAAATCGCTTTTATCCTGCGCATCATAATAGTAATTCCTTTTTAGTTAGTATGATTATCTGCTCTTTTAGATTCTAATATTGGTTTTAATACTTCCCAGGTTTTCTCAGCCAATAATTTATGACCGGCTTCTGTAGGGTGGATTCCATCGGATTGCATTAACTCCGAATCGCCTCCCAGCTCATCCAAAAAATAAGGAATTAGTTTGGCATTATTTTCTTCCGCCAACTCCGGATACAACTCCTTGAATTTACGGGTATAATCAGGTCCTAAGTTTGGTGGCACCTGCATTCCAGTTATAATAATAGATGCATCGGGATACTTTGATTCCACCTTGTCTATTATTTTCTGCAAATTCTGTTTTGTTGCATCCAAATCAATGCCACGAAGTCCATCGTTACCGCCCAGCTCAAGTACAAAAACCGATACCGGCTGGCGTAGCATCCAGTCAATTCGGGATAAACCCCCGGCCGATGTTTCACCGCTCGATCCCCCATTCACTGCATTAAAATTCCAGTCCAACGAATCAATTTTCTGCTGAATAAATGCCGGAAAAGCATTTTCTTCTCCCACTCCAT
>JBEPWP010000066.1:0-8352 GCA_041642355.1 Fodinibius sp.
ACAATTTTCAAATGGTCTGCACCAGCATCAATGGCATTATCCAAAAGTTCTTTTACGACCGAACTGGGTCGCTGGATAACCTCACCAGCTGCTATTTTATTGGATATTTCGGGTGGAAGTTCTCGTATTATAGATTGCTGGGATTCCGTTTCCTGACTCAAACGTCTATACTTCTTTTTATTGATTTTTCATTGGCGGGATAATACAAAATTCTGGACCTGCATGTAAGCATTTTAGCAGATCAGATAAGGAGTTATAATAAATACATAATGTAAATAACCAGTACCAATCCGAGGGCATATAACATGACCGAACGTCCCTGATGATATTTCTTTCGTTTACGACGAATCTTAATCCGTTCCCGGCGACTCATCTCTTTCTCCGGATTATAATACCGATACTTGTATTTAAATTTCTTGTTCTTGGGCCGGTAACTAAACATTCCCATTATCATAACAGCCTCTATTCCTTAACTAACATTGTATTCCATAACATAATATAAAGAGAATTTCGTTCAATTTTTATCCTTTCAAGGGATGATCGCTGACATGCAGATGGTGATTTTTTTTGCTATACTTATTATCAAATTTAATTCGAAAATTATTCCAAAATTCATGAGTTACGAGAAGATTACACCTCCCGATTCTGGCGCTAAAGTTGAAGTACAATCTGATGGCTCACTTGTGGTCCCTGACAACCCCATTATCCCCTTTATTCAGGGTGATGGTATTGGTATTGATATTACCCCCACAATGAGAAATGTATTGGACAGTGCTGTTGAAAAAGCCTATGACGGGCAAAAGAAAATTGAATGGTTTGAAATTTATGCGGGAGAAAAAGCCGTTGACTTTTACGGTGAAGGCGAATGGCTCCCAAATGATACCTTACAGGCCATTGACGATTATAAAATTGCTATTAAAGGACCTTTGACTACTCCTGTAGGAGGAGGTATTCGCTCGTTGAATGTAGCTATTCGCCAGAAAAAAGATCTCTTTGCTTGTGTACGACCGGTGAAATATTACAAGGGAACTCCAAGCCCTGTTAAACATCCTGAAAAAACCGATATGGTTATTTTCCGTGAAAACACTGAAGATATATATGCCGGTATTGAATATCAGACGGGGACGCCTGAAAATGAGAAATTGAAAAACTTTTTGATTGATGAAATGGGTGTCGATCAAATTCGCTTCCCTGATACTACTTCACTAGGAATTAAGCCAATTTCCGAGGAAGGAACCAAGCGCCTGGTGCGTTCGGCTATTGATTATGCTATCTCCGAAGGACGTGATAGTGTTACGCTCGTCCACAAAGGAAACATCATGAAGTTTACGGAAGGAAGCTTCAAGGATTGGGGTTACGAAGTTGCACGCGAAGAATATGACGCTGAAGTTATTGGCGAAGGCCCTTGGTGTAAGCTACCAAACGGCATTGTAATCAAGGATGTAATTGCGGATGCTTTCTTGCAACAAATTTTAACTCGTCCCGATGAATACGACGTTATTGCAACCATGAACCTTAACGGAGACTATGTCTCTGATGCTCTTGCTGCTTGTGTAGGTGGAATCGGTATTGCTCCAGGGGCGAACATCAACTATAACACGGGATTAGCCGTATTTGAAGCTACACACGGTACTGCTCCAAAATACACCGGACAAGATAAAGTGAATCCCGGTTCACTAATTCTTTCTGGTGTCATCATGCTTCGATATATGGGATGGAGCGAAGCCGCAGACCTAATCGAAAAAGGCATTGAAGGAGCAATTATGAAGAAACGTGTCACCTATGATTTTGAACGACTCATGGATGATGCAACGCTCTTGAAATGTTCAGAGTTTGGAGAAGAGATCATTTCAAATATGTAATTGCTTTGCTTCTCACAAAAACTAAAGCCCGCAATGGTTTATCACCTTGCGGGCTTTCTTATTTCCTTACGTTCAAAACGTTACCTCAAAAGTTACTGAATGCTTTTGAATCCTTCATTGCATTCCAGGCTTTTTCATACCCTCCCAAGCGTTTTCCAATACGTTCAATAAGCTGATCCTTGGGAACGCTGATTTCTACGAAACCACGAACACTCTTGTACCCTTCAACACTTTTTGTCTCCGTATTACCCGTTTTTACAAGAGGTTCTACAGCATTTTTTGCCTTACGTAGAGCCATTAAAAACCTTGCTTCATCCAACCCTGATCCGGTATCGTATTCAGTTACTGCCTCTGAACGAATATCTTCAAGCTTATCAGATATCGAAGTTTCAAGCTGTTGTACCGCCCACTCTTTTGCCTTTTGCATACTCGCGGCCGAATCAGTGTCTATTGCAGTCGCATAAGCATAGAAATCACTTTCTTCAGAAACAAATTCCTGTTGTGGATACCATGACGGATAATTAGAAACCTCCTTTTTGGGTTCCTCCTTCTGTTGAGTCACTTCATCAGAACTAGCACATGAAACTAATAATACTGCTAAACCTAATACCGCTATCAAGTAAAAAAAACGTCTCATTAATTTAATACCTAAATTATTTGGATTGCATGTTTTTTAAATCTCCATTCTGAGTCTCGACTTCAAAAGAAATAAACTCATCAGTCCCAGAATTTTGCGCTATAAAATGCTTCAAAGATTGCAGATCTTCAACTTTATGACCGTTAACTTTTAAAATTCTGTCTCCTTCTTGTAATCCAATACCATCTGCTTCAGATCCATTGACTACATCTATTACTAATAATCGAAAGTTATTCTGTTCATCGTGTTGAACAGCCATTACCCGAAATCCCAAATCAAAAGTTTCAAAATCTACTTCTTGAGATCCCTCTCCCCGATCCATTTCCTCCTGTTCCTCTTCCGGCTCGACTGTTCCCCGGCGATCTGGTTGACGCTCGGCTAGCTCTTCCTCTTGTCGTTCCAGCATACCAAGCACTACTTGTTTTTTGATTTCTTTTCCTTCTCGAAAAATAGTTAATTCAACAATATCTCCAGGATTTAACACTGCAATCTTCTGTTGTAACTGATTAGATTCGTTAACCTCTTCCCCGTTCACACTTAAAATAACATCATCAGTACGAAGTCCATGCTTTTCGGCAGCACCTCCCGGTGATATTCCTGAAACATATACTCCCCGAATAGAATCCATGTCTAACTGTTCGGCCATCCTCGCATCAACACTTATGATACTTACTCCAAGTAACGCTCGTCTAACATGTCCGTATTCAATAATATCCTCGGCAACTTTGGCAGCCAGATTAGAAGGTATGGCAAAACCATATCCTTGGTAATTTCCACTTTGGGATGCAATAGCCGTATTAACACCGATGAGTTCACCACTGGTGTTAACTAATGCTCCACCGCTGTTACCTTTATTTATTGCTGCATCTGTCTGAATAAAACTTTCCACGCGCATCTGATCATTGATAATTTGCACATCTCGACTCAACGCACTTACAATACCTGCAGTTACGGTAGAACGAAGTCGAAAAGGATTACCAATGGCAAGAACCCACTCTCCTACCCCTAATTCATCTGAGTTACCAATAGTAATAGCTGGTAATCCCTTGGCATCAATCTTCAGCACGGCCAAATCAGTAGTAGGATCCTGCCCTACAATACGTCCATTAAATGTACGCTTATCACTGAGAACAACCTCTATCTCATTATTTACAGCTCCATCAACAACGTGATTGTTCGTTAAAATATAACCATCACTGCTTATCATAATCCCAGAACCCACCGTACGAGCTCGTTTGGGCAGCATATCCCCCCAAAAACTGTCCTCATCATGATATTCATCATCGGGCATATCATCACTTGAAAACGGAACTGTGGTTTCAATATAAACCACCATTGGTGTTACACGATCGGCAACCCGTTTAAATAGAAATCGGGCATCCAGTTTCTCAAGTTGATCATTGCTAAATAACGGTTTGGAACTGTGTTTTACCTCGGTGACATCAACATCAGCCCGATCGTCAACAGGAGTGAAAAAACTATAAAAAGCGAACAGGGTACCTACAATTATCCCAATGAAGATGAGCAGAATACCACTTAAATACCGATTACTTAATCTCATAATTGCTCCTGCAAAATTTGTTCAAAGATAGCATCCGACTTTCGAGACTTTAACCCTTCCACATGATATTTCAAATACCGGTCCAAATGCTCAATGAGCTGCCTTAATTCTCCCATCTCAAAACTTATTTCAAATAATTTGGAACTCTTAGCCATCAATGCTATCCGGATATAGGCAAACTGTCTGGGCGTCAACTTATACGAATGCGATGAAATTTGCCTGTTAGTAACAAAACCAGATTCAAGGTTTAAATAGTTCGTTTCGTCATCACTATTATTGTTATCCAGCTGAAGTCCAATACCTGTTAGTTCGGCTAGTCGAATTTGAATATATGGGAAGAGCTTGGGAGGATGGACTTCTGCAGAATTTAGCCAACAGAGCATTTTTTTAGTGAAGGTAAAAAGTGGTTCGTTGATTTCGTTGTCATGCAACAACTGGCTAATGAGCTCGATAGCCGACGTCATAGTGGCCATCTTCTCAAAATCTAACCGTAGATTCTTATTTTTTACCGAATAGCTAGCCTCAGAAAGTATCTGAACCGATCGTGAAGATTTATGATAATAGACGACATCTAGAATGTTGCCTGGTTCTATCAGCCCCGAAAACTTGCTTTTAGGCTTTTTAACACCTCGAACCATCAAGGCAATCTTACCATGTTCAAGAGTAAAAGCTGTAACAATTTTACTGGATTCCTGGTAATCAACCGATTTAAAAATTATAGCTTCGGTATGGGTTATCATCCTCTATCCGTTTAAGAAGTATACATCAGATAGAGAAGTATAGAAGCTTTTAAGCTCAAAAAACAATATTAATTACTGGATCCCGTCAATTGAATAGAATTGACCCTGTTGTTTTGAATATTGGGCTCTTTGATAAGCTGTAGCTTTTTCGTTGAACTCTGTAGAATAGTTTGGAACTGCTGCTGTTGATTGGAAAATTGATCTTCGAAACGGAGAATATCATTACGATCAATCCATGGATCAATATTACTCGTTTCAGCAGTGGTAGTAGTTTTAGAACTACTACTAAGATTACTTCCGGCAAATTGGGTTGTACTTGATCCCGTATTACCGGTACTCACCTGGTTAATACCCTTATTTTGAGTAGCAGATGGTGACGAAACCGTAGCCGTAGTTGCTTGCTGCGGGTTATTCGATTTTGTTCCATCGCCCCCAATAAATAACCATGCTCCACCGGCCGAAATCGTGAGCGCTAGTGTAGCAGCAACGGCATATTTAAAAGCCGGCTTCAATGTTTGATTCTTTTTCCGGTTTTTCTCGGCTTGTGCAGCAGCTTTTTCCTTTATGGATTCAGTAACATGAGATGGAGGCTCAACCTCAGGCAACTGGTCAAGCTTTTTGAGGGTCTGCCGCATGCTTTCTACTTCAATAAGCAGATCCTCATCCTCCATCATGGCCCGCTCCATTAGCAATTCCTCAGAAGGATCCATCTCCTTCATTAGATACCGAATACAATCATTATTATCCTCGTTCCGCATAGCTGTTTTCTTCTTGTTCTTTTTCTTTATCAAAAAGTTTTCGAAGATTTATTAGCGCATACCGCATACGACCCAGTGCGGTGTTAATGGAAACATCCGTAAGTTCTGCAATTTCTTTAAACGGCATTTCATAATAATGTCGCAACATAACTACTTGACGTTGTTCCTCAGGTAACTCGTCAATATGACGCAATAAACTATCCTTTGCCTCATCTTTTTCGAGCTGTTCCTGTGCGCTGACAAGATCTTCATCAGGCAAACGATCATAGAAATCAGTGTTTGATTCCTTGTCGTAGTTAGAACTAACGTCCACAAACCGTTTTTGTTTTCTTATATAATCGATTGTTGCATTATGGGCAATACGCATGACCCAGGCGATCCATTTCCCCTGCTCGTTGTACGTATCGTCCATTTTAGTAATGACTTTCGTAAACGTTTCTTGGAAAATATCATCAGCTGTACCACTGTCTTTCACCATACTGTAGATATAGGAGTATATCTTCGTCTGATGACGATTCATCAATTCGCTGAATGCCTGCTCGTCACCGTTTTGACGGTAAAAGCGTACTAGATCTTTATCATCCAGCTGTTGATATTTTTTACTTATGTGGCTTGATTGTTCGAGTTTCATAATAACCTCACGCCTGATTTAAGAAAAATTAGTCATTCGTGCAAGCAATGCTTAGCAATTGCCTACATTTTTGACCTTAGCCTATAATCAGAACAAAAATTTATTTGCAAAGAGTTCATTATCATCTGTGATATATTAACAACTATTGCAACATATTGTTCCTGACCGGTTAAGGTCATTGATCAACATCGCTACAATAATTGTACATGCTATTAAAGCTACTTTCTATCACATGTTAATGTTACATCAGTAGTAGGTGCAATATGTATGCCGAAACCGTATTTCCTGACAGAACGCCTTATTAAAAGAAAATTCTTCCATTATCAAAAATTGATCCTGTACTTATATACAAACTAAGTTCCTTTCTATATCTTTTTACATATTGGGAAATAGTAGGGATCTAACATTTAATCATTCATACCAGTTATTTTTATTCTTCCTCTGCAGAAGAATTATGGAAGTATTGAAATACTTTTTGGCCAGTCTTGTCCCCAATTTCTTCCTGTAAATCCTCAAGAGCAGCTTTCTGTACGGATTTTACAGATCCAAACTTTTTAAGCAGCTGCTGAGCAGTCTTTTTTCCAATACCATTTATTTGTGTTAGTTCCGTCTTTATCGTCCGTTTTGATCGCTTATTGCGATGGAAAGATATTGCAAACCGATGGGCTTCGTCCCTTACTTTTTGCAATAACTTTAGTGCTGATGATTTTTTGGGAATCATAATGGGATTAGATTTACCGGGCACAAAAACCTCTTCCAAACGTTTGGCCAAACCTATAATTTCACATTCCCCGAAAAAGCCAATTTCCTTCAATGCTTCTACCGCACTACTTAGTTGACCTTTTCCCCCATCTACGACAATCAAATCGGGAATTTGCTGCTTTTCATCCATCACACGCTTGTAGCGACGTCTAAGTACTTCTTTCATCGACGCAAAATCATCAGGTCCCTCTACCGTTTTAATGTTAAATCGCTTGTATTCACTCTTTTTAGCACGTGCATCCACAAAACAAACCATAGAAGCTACCGGGTCGCTACCCTGTAAGTTGGAATTATCAAAACACTCAATTCGCCGGGGAAGTCGCTGCAAATTGAGCTGCTCTTTTAATTCTTTTACCGAATGTGGAATACGTTTTTGGGCTGCTTTCTCTTTTTCGAGCTTCCGTTCTCCCAGTAGGTATTTGGCATTTGATAGAGCCATGCGAATCATCTTGGCCTTTTCACCGCGCTGGGGACGATGAATTCTCACTTTTTTACCCCGTTCCTCCCAGAGATATTGCGCGAGCGGTTCTTCATTCACTAACTCATCGCTTACATACACTTCATCAGGGATGCCACCAGCATGCTGACCGGTATAATAATCTTCAACAAACGACTGCAACATATCCCCCTTTTCAAGGTGCTTGATATTTTTCAGGAAGCGGTGGAATTTACTAATCAGTTTTCCTTCCCGAACTTTAAACAGCACGCCACAGGCCTCGTTAATCTCCTCATCAACTTTAACGGCAAACAGATCGCGGTCCACCTTTTTATCGGCTACCATCTTCATCTTTTTGCTGTACTTTTTAAGCGCTTCCAAACTGTCACGGATTTGGGCTGCCTGTTCAAATTCCAACGCATCCGACGCAATCGACATTTCCTCTTTTAGATCTCTTATTAGCGCATCAGTGCGTCCGTTAAGCATCCGCTCAACTTTATCAATCGTAGACTGGTATTTCTCCAGATCCCAATCACCTGAACAGCTTTCCAAGTAATCATCAAAACAGGAGTGCCACTTGGGTGGTCCCTTAGTGCGATCAATATTTTTTCGGGATACCGCACACGTACACAGGTCAAAGGTCTTTCGGATGGTTTCGAGCATCCGTTTCATGTGCGTTACGCTGTCGTACGGTCCGTAGTACTTACTACCGTCATTAATAACCGTACGAGTAGGATAAACGCGCGGGCGCTCGTCATTGGTAACACAGATATAGGGATAGGTTTTGTCATCTCGATACAAAATATTATATCGGGGATGATGTTTTTTAATGAGGTTGTTTTCAAGGATCAGGGCCTCTGCCTCGGAATCCGTAACAATGACTTCCAGATCATCAATCTTCCGAATCATCACGCGAATACGTCCATCGTGATCGCTAGAATCCTGAAAATAGGAACGCACGCGAT
>JBEPWP010000067.1:0-8279 GCA_041642355.1 Fodinibius sp.
GCAGATATGCGCATAAAATCGGTCACAAAAAAACTTAAAGACAACAGTTTTGCAGCAGATGTGCCTCGTGATGATATCAAAAAAGGGGCTCAATTAATTGATTCCGACCTTAATGATCACATTGCCTCCTTAATTGAAGTATTCAAAGAATACATCCAAACTGATTAGAGGCTTTCACTTATCCGGAAGTTCCTACCTGAGCGGGATAACACCCAAGCACCTTCAACGAGCTGGCTTCTTGCTCTAATTCCTGAAGGGCCACTCGTATCTCTGAATTGGCAACATTATCCTCAATATCCAGATAAAACTGGTATTTCCACGGCTCGTTGGGCTTGGGACGTGATTCGAGCTTCGTCATATCGATGCCGTGATCTGCTATAATATTCAAACAACCAACCAGCGCTCCCTGCTCGTGAGTAGTCACCATCAGCAGTGACGTTTTACACGGTATCTGGGGATCTACTTCCACCGACTTTGGTCCTACAACTACAAAGCGCGTAAAATTTTCGGACTGGTTGGCTAAATCACGCTTCAGTATTTTGAGTCCATAAATATCAGCGGCGTAACTCCCTGCAATGGCAGCTTGAGATAAGTCTCCATCTTCCAACACTTTCTTTGCCGACATCGCCGTATCGATATACGACTCTACCTTGCAATCGTGGAGCCCTGCTAAAAAATTACTGCACTGTGCAATCGCCTGCGGATGCGACATAATGCGCCGAATGCGATCTACGGGAACATCCTCCAGCGCCAGCAAACAGTGGATAATTCGAATGGCTTCTTCTCCCACGATATGTAATTCATCATCAGCCAAGAGATCGTATGTCTCGCGAATAGAACCAGCCGTCGTATTTTCGATGGGCAGGATCGCAAAATCTACCTTTTGCTCCTTTACCGCCTCAGCTGCCTGACGAAAAGTATCATAGCCAAAACAATCCACTTGCGAATAGCGCTCTTCGAAATGGCGAAAAGCGGCCTGGTGACTAAAGGCCCCATCGGTTCCCTGGTAAGCCACCCGAACGGTATCGGCACTTTTTTGTTCATTTTGATGATCAACCAGCGAATGAGTCTGAAAACGTACCGAATGATGAATAATATCCTTGAACAGCTGCTCGGCAAAGTAGCGGTCGAGTCCCTCTTCACGAGCCAGTTTTGTTATTTTTTCCAGCAGTTCTTCTTCACGCTCTGTATCACGGATATCAGATTCATCGTTAATTTTTAGCTCCGAAATTTCACGTACTAATTCCTGACGCTTAGCCAGTGCCTCAACAATGGTTTTATCAGTTTCATCAAGTGATTTACGTATAGAATCAAGTTTATCAGACATCGATCATTTATAATTCATAAAGGTTCTAATCCTGTCAGAATTTAGAACCCTGGCAGGATTTATGTCTAAATTTATTTCAAGTAGTTAGCCGATGCGATATTTCAATTCTTCGATCTTGCTCAGAATTTCGCCACGATCCATTTCCTGGTATCGTTCGGGCAGCAATTCCTTGGAAGTGCATTCTATCACAGCGCTAAGCGTTTGCAACTCAATCTCCTCAGGATAAGTGGGTGGAAGAAAATCGTTGAGGGCCAAATCCAGAATTTCGGGGGTAACGTTATCAAGATCCTGCGCTGCAGCCCGGAATTTGGCACGGGTCAACGCAGCTTCCATATCGGCACCGGAGAACGTTTTTAACCCCTGCTCAATAACCTGGGGGGTATATTCTTCGGTAAGCTGCAGACCTGTTTTCTTTTTCATCGCATCAAAAAGTTCCACCCGTTCTTCTTTGGTGTGTGGGGGAAACAATGCCAAGTGCTCTTCGGCTCGTCCCTGCCGTTTAAGATCTACCGGCATCAGATCAGGTCGGGCGGTCATCAAAAACCAGATAATTTCGCCGCGATTGCGGGTGTCACTCATAAAGGTAGCGATCTGCGAAAATACCCGACTGGATACGCCGCTGTCCCCGCTGGCATCACGATCACCAAGATAGGCATCGGCCTCATCAATCATCACCGCAACCGGAGACATTGCTTTGAGCAAACCCAAAATCTTTTCAAGGTTTCCTTCCGTAACCCCCTGCCATTGGCTACGAAAGTTTTTCAGTTTTACCATTGGGATACCTACCTCACTTGCAAAACAGGTAACCAAAAAGGTTTTTCCGGTTCCCACCGGACCACAAACCAAATATCCCATCGGCAGGACATCCTGCCGACCAGATTTTAATGCTTTAACAGCGTGTCGCAGATGCTCTTTTACTTTCGTATGTCCCGCCACATTATCGAGCGTATATTCCGTTTCCACAAACTCCAGCAGTCCGTATGCCTCGGCCTCAATAAGCTCTTTCTTCGCTTCAGAGAGACGATCATGAGTAATCTTCTCTTTATTCTCCCGGGCATTGGATAAGATACTGCGGATATTAATAAAATTAAGTCCCGCTGTTTGCTGAGCTACGACCTTTTCGCTCACCTCAGAAAATGCCTCAAACTCCTCATCAGTAGACTCAAAATCGATAAACTGTTGACGCTGCAGCTCATCAGGAATATTAATTTTGATATCTGTGGTATAGGGATTTTGTACAAGCGTTTTATTCAGGTCAGCCAGATTTTCGGTGAGCATCACCGTGGTAAAGTCAGCCGCTAAGAACATAGGATCATGTGCCCATCGAGACAGGTATACCATCGAGGTACGATCTTCAGATCCACTGGCACCCGCTTCATTCATCGGTACAATGGTATCGGCATAATCAATAATTAGGGCGATACTCTTTTTGTCATCGATACGAACCCGAAAGTACTGCTCCAATAAAGAAAAAACGCGCACCGGATCTTTGGGCATTTTATTAGCATAATCGGTACCCAGCAACGAATCACGCCCCGACAAAGCACGGTTGAAATCTTTTTTTGACTCTCCATCTCTAAAGTAAATGCCCGAGGAGCGATCATAAAAAATGACGTAGTCACGCGCCCCAAAAAACTCTTCCGACAAAAATGATTTCAGCCGTACGAAATCAGTTTTATTTTTTCGCTGCAATGGAACCAAATCATGCACATTACCATGCAGAATGAACTGATTGATCGTGCGACTAAGATATTTCTGAGCAAACTCCTGTGCCCAATTGGGATAGTGATCAAACATTTAGTTGTCAGTTTATATTAATAATACCGCCAAGTTTTTAGATAAAATATTATTCCAAAACAACTAATTTTACCGTTTCGATACGACTAGGTGTTGCTTTACTAATAATTATTTTCTTGCCATCAATGAGTAGCTCCTCATTTACTTTTGGGATTCGTCCAAGCTCATTAATTATATATCCGGCAATTGTTTCGTATTCCGTAGATTCTTCGGGCAATCCAATCTCAGGAAATTTACTGAGAAGGTCTTCGATCTCAACACTTCCACTCAAGACATAACTATCGCCGGATAGCTTCTTCAAAATACGATCTTCCGTATCATACTCATCCTGAATATCCCCGACTACTTCCTCCAAGAGATCCTCAATGGTAATCATTCCAGCTGTGCCTCCATACTCATCAATAACAATGGCCACTGATATATTTGAACTGCGAAATTCAGAAAGCAGGTCTTTTGACTTTTGAGAGGCCGGCACCAATTTTATAGGTCGAACTATCTCAGATAAATTATCTGGATTGCTAAACAAATCGTAAGCAAAAATAACCCCAATGATATCGTCAATCGATTCTTGATACACAGGAAGCTTTGAAAAACCTGAAGAGATAAAAAGTTTTAGCGTTTCTTCTATGCTAGCATTTTTCTCAACAGCTACAATATCGGTACGGGGAATCATAGACTCCTTCACGCGCTTGTTCGAAAGCTCAAGCACGTTATGCAAAATTTCGGAATCATCTTTATCCAGATCGTGCCCGCCGGTATCGCGGAGTTCTTGAAATATCAGCTCTACATCTTCACGTCGAAATACCTTTCCCGAACGATCTACCTCCGGATTAATAAGCTTAATAACAAAATCAGAAGACTTATCAGCTATAAAGACAAGTGGTTTGAATAAGTAGTTACATGCTTTCTGGGGAATAGCAATAACTTTCATCCACCAATCGGCATTGATGCGAAATAACGCTTTGGGAATGATTTCACCAAATAACATGATCACAACAGATGCAATCACGGTTTGCAGCACCAGAACCATCGCTTCGGAAGGCATCGATCCCAACCAACTTTGATAAATTTCGGTAATAGGCCCAACTAGAAAAATAGTCATTAAGGTTGCATAAACCACGTTGACGATATTATTCCCCACCAGGGTCGTGGTTAGAAAAGCTTCCGGTTTGTGGATAAAATCATTTACTATACGTCCAGTCCACGATCCTTTACGTGATTCAATTTCTAGCTTAAGCCTGTTAGAACTGACAAAAGCAATCTCTGATCCAGAAAAGAAACCACTAAGCAATATTGTTATTATAATGAGGAGTAATTCAGTCACTTATAGTAGTTTAATTTCTTGCGCAACTTTTTGTTTTATTCGGGCCATTTAGTGTATCCCTTATATTACAAAGCAATCCTAAGAAGACTCAAAATTATCACAAACTCTTATTTCCCCTTAAACTCAGGTTTACGTTTTTCAAGAAATGCAGAGGTCCCTTCCATACAATCTTCAGTTTCGCAAAGCTGTCCAAACAAATCTGCTTCAACCTGATAGCCTGAACGATGATCAGAATGATAAACAGCTTTGATAGCATCTCTAACAGCAAGAGGACCCTTTTTCATGATTTTATGCAACAACTCTTTTGAAGTTTCCACAGGCTCAGCACTCACCTCGTTAACCAAACCCAATTGATGGGCCTCTTTGGCTTTTAGTTGCTTCCCAGTTAATATCATTTCCAAGGCTCGGGCCTTTCCAATTAAAGCAGGTAAACGCTGCGTACCACCATATCCAGGAATCAATCCTAATCCAACTTCAGGCAAACCAAATACTGCATTTTCACCCGCTATACGCAAGTGACACGCCATGGCCAGCTCTGCCCCACCTCCTAATGCATATCCGTTAACAGCAGCAATAACCGGCTTACGGGTATCCTCGATAAGTTGGAAAATCTGTTGCCCTTTTTGGGAAGCCATACGCCCGGACCGGTCATCCAGCTCGCGGAGCTCCTTAATATCGGCACCAGCAACAAAAGCCTTTTCACCGGCCCCCGTTACAACAATAGCATTAATCTCCTCATCAACCTGAATAGCCTTAAAAATATCTGCCAACTCATTTAATACCTCATCATTTAGGGCATTAAGTTTTTTGGGGCGATTAATAGTTACAGTAGCTATGCCGTTTTCATCCGTATCCAACGTAATTGTACTATACGATTCACTCATAAATTAAATTATTCTTTGACTCGACTGGAAGAATCAACTTTTGAGTCGACGTCTGTTTGCTGTTCTAATTCATCTTCGATTTCCATAAAATCAGAATCTAAATCAATTTCATCAATATTGGAACTATAGGGTAATATATCCCGATCTAAATCATCAATAAGCTGTGAGGTTTCTTCAACTTCTTCAAGTAAATTATCAAGCTGGAATCCAATTTCTTCTGGATTACTCATCGTCATCGATTGCTCATAAATATATCGGATGGCATCTTCGATCGTTTCAAGATGTGTTTCACAGATCAGATATTTTTCCTTGGCTACTTCAAATTTTTTGAGCCGCTTTTTCAGAATACCCACGCGTCGGGCAGTTGTTCGTTTTAACCGTTCCGACTTCATACTCTGTATTTCACGTTCCTCTTTTCGAACCTCTTGCTTTAAACTTTCTTCTACCGACGTATCCATATATAAACGATACCGTTTGTGTAGATCCAGCAACGTAAGATAATTGGACAAAAGTTCTTCAATTTTATCACGGATATTTTCTAATAACCCCTGTGAGCTGTACGGTAGTTTATCAAAATTCTCCTTAATTAATTTGGCAAGATGCTTTAGTACTAAAAAGCGCTTTTGACTCTTCTTGTCAAGCTCTTGGAAGGTTGATTTTTCTCGCGCAGCCGGATTTTGCTCACGGACTTTCTTGAGCTTTACATTTTTACGGAATCGGGGTAACCGGGGAATAATTCCCAGATACATGAGCTCTACACCAAACGTCATTGTTAGAATAAGACTTGAAACCAGCCCCATGCCGCTCATAGCAAATGCAGAAATGGCAGCAACCAACAATACTCCCAAATTTAGGGGATGTAAAAATGCTTCACGCGTAAAATTTATCGTTTCTTCATCACTCATAATCATTCACCTTCAGGGTTATTTTCAGGGCCATCAGAAACGGGTGAAGAATTCCTGCCGATGGTTTTATTTACCTTGATATTATTGGCCTGCTCTTCTATCTCATTATACAGGAGCCCCATTTCCAGCTTAACTTGACGAAGTGTATCCTTGGCATTAGACTTTCTAATCTCTTCATCCATTTCCTGTTCGCTCAAATTATCATCACTTTCACTAGATAGACTATCCATGGCCAAATCAAGACGGGCTTCGACCGAAGCCACCTTATGTTTTACAGAATAAAGAAAGTCATCAAACGAGTTCAACATCTCCGTTTTGTCCATGTTTTTTAGTGCATTGGCAATACTTTGTGTACGCTTTGGCCGGGAGGCACGTTCTTTGATGTCACGCATTTTACGATAATGCGCCTTGTACTCTTCCTTAAGACGTTCGCGTTCACTTCTGCTATCGTTAGCCATGGCTCAAAACCTTATTTTAAGATTTAGACCGCTCTTTATTGCCAATTGTTTTACCTTGCTGCTTCTCTGATGTTTGCTCATCAATATCGATCTCTTTTTCATTATCAGAAGAACCTACGCTCTTTTCCTTTTCTGATGAAGTGGTCTTGCCCATTTCGGATTTAAATTGTTCTACCAACTCATGGGCACGTAGTTTCTCCGCATTGGCTTCAATCTCCATCGTTTCAGTATCGATACTGTCCAACGCCAACTCCATACGGGCTTCGTTCTTAGCCGTTTGCTCATTCAGCCGATTAACCATCTCATCGTGTGTTTGATCCAGTCCACCGGTCTCAAACTGTTCTAGCGCATCCGCAATTCTACCCTGCCATTCTGCTCGCTCACTGGCACGCATAGCCTCTTTTGCCTCTTGGATTTTTTTATCCTTCTCACGCATAAACGCTTTCTTCACCTTCAGTGCCTTTTCATAAGCCTGTTCGGCAAACTTCAGCTGCTCTTTGGTAGTGGCCAAATTTTCTTTAGCCTTTTCAAGCTGCATGGCATATCCTTCAGCAATATCGTCACGATCAGCCTGAATAGCTGATTTTATTTTTGCCGTTAGATCATCAATCTTTTTCTCCAGTTTATTCACCTCTTTCTGGAGCATAATTTTATTTGCCTTAACGGTGGCAATATTTTCATTCATCTGTGGAATCTGATCATTTAGATCCCGAATATTCTGCTCCAAAATAAGTTTTGGATCTTCCATTGAGTTTACAAACCCACCAAATAGCGACTTGATTGCACGAACGAATCGTTTAAACATAGTATTATTGATTTTATTAGACTTTGCCCTGCCCTACTATTAGTTCAATTTATAATATACCTGATATTATCCATTAATGTATCATTGTGAACTTACGTAAAGGATAGAGAAATGTTATAAGAATTTTAAAAGCTTTCATCTCTTTATTGGTTTCATCCTTGCTACTATTTTTTACACAACATTTGAAGGGGCGTAAAAAAGTTTATTATCTCAATAAAAATTCTTATTTTTGCCTTGCTTTAAAGATGGCTTTACGCACAATAAATAGCTTTTGCCCAAAGCTCAGATTCTAAAACATTGCAAATAAGCTGCTCCATTCAGCTATTATTTGCTTAACTCTCCCACCTTATCGGGCTAATCGAAATACATTGAAAGACATACGAAATAACGCACTTTAAACCAATAATCAGAGTATATGAAAGAATTTTTAGCATCCTTCTTTGACAAATATGGCCTATCATTCATTATGGTAGCCAGTTACTTTGGTTCAGGATCAATTTTTATCGCCAGCCAAGCCGGTGTAGAGTACGGCTATGTTCTTATCTGGGCGGTTATTGGAGCTGTACTATTGGGCTTTATGGCCCAGGATATGAGCGCCAGGATCGGCATCTTTGGCGACACACTCATGTCCTTTATCCGAGAAAAACTCGGGAAAAAAGGAGCCCTGACCATAGCACTTTTCTTGTCTATCGGATGTATTGCATGGACCCTGGGATTGACAGCTGCTGTTGGAAAAAGTTTTGAAATTCTTTCCGGTGGAGCCGTCTCCTGGCAACCGA
>JBEPWP010000068.1:0-8223 GCA_041642355.1 Fodinibius sp.
ATATTTCCCCCCTACCCTATTATTTGGGTTTTTGTTGATATGTATCGACAAAGTCAGCTTATGAAGGAAGAAGAAATTAGTTAATAAAGACTACCGAATCTTCTGAGAAGCCTTTTTCACGTCAACGTCGAACTGATATATTCTTAGGAAATATACGGGAAAATAATCGGACGATTCCCATCTCGTTCAAAAACCTCGGAATGCAGCAAAAATGAAGATGTCTAAGGAGGCCTATGCTTATTCTGCTGGCCAAGAAGTGACTAAGCAGTCTAATCGCTCAGGATTCAACAAGTGGAAAATTGTGCCGAGCATGCTCAATGATGTCTCTGATTGTGAGTCAAACACCACTCTATTTGGACAAACCTATCCCACTCCATTTCTCTTGGCCCTAATTGGTGTGTTGGATATGGCTCATCCCGATGCAGAATTGGCTGTAGCAAAAGCTTGCGCTACCGAAGGTGTTCCCTTTATCTTTTCAAGCCAGGCTTCGGTAGATATGGAAACCTGTGGTGCTGTTATGGGGAACTCTCCGCGTTGGTTTTAGCTGTATTGGAGCACGTCGAACGAGCTTGTTGAAAGTTTGGTTCGCTGCGCAGAATCCTGTGGCTGCGAAGCTATTGTACTTACCCTTGATACCACCATGCTGGGGTGGCGTCCCCGTGATCTGGATCTCGATTACCTCCCCTTTTTACGTGGACCTGGAATCGCACAATATACCAGCTATCCAGTTTTCCATGAATTGATGGAGACTTCACTCGGTGATGCTGATAAGCCCCCTAAACTATCCCGGAAGCTATTGGGGCAACTTATTTTCGGAAGAACCACGCAGGGCTGTCAAGACATTTATTGAATGCTATTCACGTCCATCCTTAACATGGGGTAACCTTTCCTTTTTACGGTCACTCACAGTTTTGCCTATCCTTTTAAAAGGAATTTTAAACCCAAAAGATGCGCGCAAAGCTATCAAAAGCAATATGGATGGTATTATCATCTCAAATCATGGTGGTCGCCAAGTTGATGGTGCGGTAAGTGCTACCTGAAATTTATCGGGAAGTTAACAGTAAAATACCTGTACTGATAAATAGTGGTATTCGATCGGGTAGCGATATGTTCAAAGCGCTTGCATTAGGAGCTGATGCTATCTTATTGGGACGGCCATACACCTACGCCCTTGCCATTTCGGGTGAAGAAGGAGTCCGGGAAATAATACAAAATTGCCGTGCAGATTTTGAATTAACGATGGCCCTCTCCGGCTGTCGTTCGGTTTATGAGATCGATATGGCCCGTTTACGAACGGGCTAATATTTAATGGGAATTCGTCTTTTTATTTTTACCCTTACAAAGATATATTCCATGCTTTAACAGGGGCACCCTCAATCATTTATATAAACCGAATTTATGTTAAACGAACCGTCATTTGTACCACAAAAAGTTGGCTGGATTGAAGTTATATGTGGTGGAATGTTCAGCGGTAAAACGGAAGAATTAATTAGAAGAGCAAAAAGAGCTCACATTGCCGGACAAAATGTTGTTGTAGTAAAACCCAAGGTCGATAACCGTTATGATGATGAAAACGTTGTTTCTCACAATCAAAATGTATTGCCCGGCCTAGTTGTCGATACGGCTGACCAAATTGTATTACTCACTGGCGAAGCGGAAGTTGTTTGTATTGATGAAGCTCAATTTTTTGATAAACAACTGATGAATGTCGCTAATACCCTGGCAAATGATGGAAAAAGAGTCATTGTAGCTGGCCTTGATATGGACTTTGAAGGACAGCCGTTTGAACCGATGCCCCAGATGTTGGCCATTGCTGAATATGTCACTAAGCTGCATGCTGTTTGTGCTGAAAGCGGAACTATGGCTCATTATTCACAGCGAGTGGTAGAAAGTAAAGATCGTGTTCTTGTTGGCGAAACCGATGCTTATGAACCTCGTTCAAGACATTGCTATCGCCCTCCTGTTGATAAAAGAAGAGGAAAACCTATACAGCCGATCCCAAAACAAGATAATTTAAAAGAAGATGACGAGTCATGATTGATATACTTCGTGGTGTAATAGGAATGGCGGTTATTGTCGGCATTTCTGTATTATTCAGCAAAAACAGAAAGCATATCAATTGGCGTTTAGTTGGCACCGGTTTAGGCATACAGTTTGTTTTAGCTATATTTATTTTAAAAGGACGCCAAATGGCGGAATATTGGGCACCGCTGGGTTGGCCTAAAGACTTTTTTAGTTGGGTTTCGTCATTTTTTGTAATTGTTCTAGATTTTACAACAGAGGGGGCGAAATTTATTTTTGGTGATTTAGCCAAAAGCCCCGGTATGGAAGGCAGTATGGGGAACTTTTTTGCTTTTCAAGTGTTGCCTACCATTATATTTTTTGCGTCACTTACTGCCATTTTATATCACTATGGCATTCTACAGCGTATTGTGAAATATATGGCCAAAGGAATGCAAAAAGTGATGGGTACTTCAGGTGCAGAATCATTGGCCGTAATATCAAATATTTTTGTAGGACAAACAGAATCCCCCCTTGTCATTGAACCCTATATTAAAAAGTTGACTAAATCGGAGCTTTTGGCAGTTATGACTGGCGGAATGGCGACCATAGCTGGAGGAGTAATGGCCGCATATGTGCAAATGCTGGGTAATTCATACGCTCAAGCTCATGATGTTGCACTAGATGTAGGTCGTCTGATGTTTGCCGAACAGTTGCTGGGAGCGAGTTTGATGGCCGCCCCAGCTGCACTTGTTATTGCTAAGATTATGTACCCCGAGCAGGATGAACCTGTTACCAAAGGTGAAGTGAATATGAGTATCGAAAAAACAGATGCCAATGGAATTGATGCTGCCGCAAGTGGCGCCGCTACAGGCCTAAAATTAGCTGGAAATGTTGGTGCTATGTTACTGGCATTTATAGCATTATTGGCAATGGGTAATTACTTCCTTGAAAGCTTTGGAAGTATAACAGGAATTAATAGTATTATTGCAGATGGGACATTAACAATCGAAAGGGTGCTTGGCTGGATTATTGCTCCCGTCGCTTTTGTTGTAGGCGTTCCCTGGGCTGATGCTATTAATATGGGTTCTCTGCTAGGGACTAAAGTGGTTTTAAATGAATTTGTAGCGTACTTGCAGCTATCAGAAATGGTGAGCGCCTCAGAGATTAGTGATAAAACCATCAGAATGGCTACATTTGCATTATGTGGATTTGCTAACTTTTCATCCATCGCTATTCAAATTGGAGGAATTGGCGGACTTGCGCCAAGCAGAAAATCTGAGTTGGCTGAGTTCGGTTTGAAAGCGGTACTAGCGGGAACACTTGCTAACCTAATGACGGCTACTATTGCCGGAATGTTGTTTTAATAAATTATGAAATCCAATTATCTACAATATTACTTGCTGCTTATTATTGGAACAACTTTGTTCCTTGCCTCATGTCAGCAAACTAACGTTAAGAATACCGAGAATACCCTTGCACGCGTTGGGAATGAATATTTGACGATTGATCAAGCTGCTAGCGATATCCCAGAAGCTGTTTTGGCAGAGGATAGTATCAAAGCGATGACCCAATATCGCGACAACTGGGTTAGAGAACAATTATTACTGCAGGAAGCAACGCGTCTTGGATTAAATCAAAAGCCTGAAATCCGAAAAAAGATTGAGCGAGCCAGACAAGAAATCCTACGACAAGCTCTTAAGGACTATGTATTAGCCTCCAATGAAAAAGAAATGGAGATAACGGATGATGAAGCCCGTACTTATTATCAGGCAAACAAGGATCAGTTTGTGTTGGAGGAGGATTTTGTACAATTTCGTCACATGCGAACCAAAACTATTAAAGAGGCCCGCAATGCACGTCAAGATCTGCTAGATGGCGTACCCTGGCCCGAAGTTGCTCGCACTTATGCCATCGATCCTTCTACCGTTATCAGTGAATCTGATCAGTATTGGCCAGTATCAATGGCAGCGCAGGGTATTGATGTCATGAATCGATACCTTACCGTAATAGGACAAAACGAAATTTCTCCGATCCAGCGGGTAAATGGTGTATATCATTTTGTACAATTAACTGACACCAGGCCTGAAGGCAATCATCCAAACCTGGAATGGCTCATTGAACAGATTAAAGATTGGATGACCTTGAATAATCGACAACGAAATTTCAGTTCCTATGTTAAGAATCTTTATCTTAAGGCCGAATCGAATAATGAAATAGAGACTTTTAACGTTTTACCTTCTCAAACTAATCAAAATTCAACGATTCAAGATACCCTTGAAAACAACTCAACGAATGAATAAAGCATATTTACTGCTCTTTTTTATAGTTTCATTAATTTTAACTCCCCTCTTTTCTCAAGCACAAGATCAGTCTTCAAACAATAAGCTAGATCAAATTGTGGCTGTTGTTAATGATCATATCATCTTAAAATCGGATGTAGATCAGGAAGTACAACAATATATGATGCAACTCCAACAGCAGCGAAATCAAGAAATCTCTTTTAGTGAGGAGATTTGGTACACTGTATTGGAGAATATTATTGATCGACATGTTATGCTTGATCAGGCCGGGCGTGATTCTATCACAGTTTCTGATGAAAGAGTTGATCAGCAAATTAACCAACAGATTAACTCTTATGTTGAACAAGTAGGTAGTGAGCAAGCGCTTGAAGAGCAGATGGGCCAAAGTATTATTCAGATCAGAGCTGATTTACGTGATAACTATCGTGAACAGATGATAGTCCAGCAATTTCAACAGCAAAAGCGGAGTAATGTCTCGATAACCCGGCCAGAAGTAGAAGAGTATTTTAATAAAATTCCAAAGGATTCTCTGCCTATGATACCCGAACAAGTAGCGGTATCACAAATTGTTTCAGTTCCTCCTCCCCTTGAAGATGCTCGAGCACAAGCCCGAGAACTAGCTTCACAATTACGTGATTCCGTTCTCAACCATGGTAAAACAATTGAGGAGATGGCTAAAAAATACAGTGACGGGCCTTCTTCCTCATCGGGTGGAAAATTACCCATGATGTCGATGGATGATTTTGTTGCTGAATATTCTGCAGCTGCATCTGCTCTGGAACCCGGTGATATTTCCCAAGTGGTAGAAACAAGTTTTGGATTTCATGTCATTCGTCTGAACAAACAGAATGGCGATCAGATTGATACTAATCATATCCTTATTAGAGTCGACGATCAAAGCTATGATGATCAGGCTGCAAAAGACGAGTTGATGCAAATTCGAGACTCTGTGATGACGAATGAGGATATTACTTTTGCTCAGATGGCCAGACGTCACTCCGATGATCCTAATACAGCGCCTCAGGGTGGTCGTGTATTGAATCCACAATCCGGTGAACGGCTTATCCCCCTCGAGCAATTAGATCCCGCATTGTATAGAATTGTACTTTTGTTGAATGAGATCGGAGATATTTCAGAGCCAAAATCATTCACGATGGGGGAAGAAAATAACTCTCAACGTGCTTTTCGTATCGTCCGTCTTGACCGTAGGATTGAAGAACACAGAGCCAACCTAAAGCAGGATTATACACGTATTAAACAAGTTGCATTGCAGGAAAAGCAGGCAAAATACATGAACAATCTGTTAGCTGATCTGCGTGATGATATGTATGTGGAATACAAAATTTCGATTCCCCAGCGTTATCAAAACATCAACTATTAGTCGACATGAGTACCATACCTGAGGAATCTGTTGAGGCGGTAGATTTTTTCCAGGAATCTTTTGAAAAGATCCGGAAAGAAGTAGGCAAGGTAATAGTTGGTCAACAAGAAATTCTTGATCAACTGCTTATCTGCCTATTCTCACGGGGTCACTGTGTGCTCATTGGAGTTCCCGGCTTGGCAAAAACGCTTCTCATTCGAACGGTATCTAAAACATTAAATCTCAAATTTAGTCGTATTCAATTCACCCCCGATCTTATGCCCGGAGATATTACGGGGACGGAAGTCATTGAAGATGATCGGGAGACCGGAAAAAAGAGCTTTAAGTTCGTTAAGGGTCCTATTTTTGCAAATATTGTATTGGCTGATGAGATTAATCGAACTCCGCCCAAAACACAGGCTGCTCTCCTTGAAGGGATGCAAGAGTTTCACATTACTGCGGCGGGTCACACCTATCCCCTCGAGCCTCCATTTTTTGTGTTAGCAACACAGAATCCCATTGAACAGGAAGGAACTTATCCTTTGCCCGAAGCACAGCTCGACCGTTTTATGTTTAATCTTTGGCTCGATTATCCCTCCCTTGATGAGGAGCAGGATATTGTAAGTCAAACTACCTCGCTTGGTGAGGCTGAAATTAATGCTGTTTTAAATGCTGATCAAATTGTTGAATTACAAGATCTTGTTCGGGAAGTGCCCGTTCCCAATGGCGTGTTAAAATCTGCCGTTGAGCTAGTTACTAAAACGCGGCCACAATCCGATATTGCTCCTGAATTCATTCAAAAATATATGAGCTGGGGAGCTGGACCACGCGCTTCTCAATATTTGGTACTGGGTGGAAAAGCTAGGGCACTTTCGCAGGGACGATATAACGTTTCAGAAGACGACATCAAGGCACTTGCTAAACCAGTTTTGCGACACCGTATAGTCAATAATTATGCAGCAGAAGCTGAGGGTTTAACAGCAGATAAACTTATTGAAATGCTGCTAGACGAAATGTAAATACCATCACTGTGGACTTTATTTTTCAAGGATTTCAAGCACCTCTCCCCCTTTGGATTTATATCCTGGTACTTGTAGGCACACTCTTCATCTCTTGGTGGTCTTATTCTAACGTAAAAAAGATAGGTACTCTCTATTATTATTCGCTGATTGTTTTACGCAGCAGTGTTTTCTTTATTCTGCTTCTTCTATTGATTAATCCATTCATAAAATCAGAAAATACCTATTTTGATCCTGCTAATATTTTGGTTCTGCTTGATAACACAGAAAGCACTAAAATCGATAAAAGGAATTATAAAGGTCTTGAAAGTTATAAAAGACTTTTGAAGGAACTTTCCTTTAACGAGGAGAATAACGTCAATTTTCAGTTCTATAAAGTTGGCAACCAAACTCGACCAACAGATATCGACAGCCTTACTTTTGATGAAGATCAAACAAACTTAACGGCCGGATTAGAAACAATTAGGTCCAACCAGAATGAAGCGAATGCAGCCCTATTTATAAGTGATGGAATTTACACAAAAGGAAAAAATCCCATTTATGAAACTGAAAATATCGACATCCCCGTTTTTACAATCGGCCTTGGAGACACAACCTTTCAGAAAGATGTGTTAGTATCATCAGTTTCAACTAATTCAAAAGGTTATTTGAACAGTACGCATAAGCTAGTGGCATCAATAAATACAAAAGGTTATGAAGGAAATGCTATTCCCGTAGAGCTAAAAAAGGGAAATCAGGTACTCTCAAAAAAGGTTATCACTCCTGAAATCAGAAATAGTAGCCAAGAGGTGAGCTTTGATCTTTTACTTGAAGAAGAAGGACTTCAGCAGTACGAGATTCACGTTTCTCCACTCCCTGAGGAATGGACATCAGCCAACAATACCCACCATTTTACGGTAGATGTCCAAGATGCCAAGCAACAAATGCTATCGATAGCTTTTGAGGTACACCCTGATGTTCGTTTTGTAAGGTCGCTATTATTAAAGGATGAAAACGCTGATCTAGTAAATAGGACGTGGCTCAAGGGAAATGATTTTGTAGAAGGAGATTTCTCAGAGGTTTCTGATTCTCTGGATCTCGTAATTATTCATGGATATCCCCAAACCGGATTGCCGGGAAATCTCAAAGGTAGAATGAAAACAATTGCTGATGAAGTTCCCTTAATTATTACTGCCACCCCCCAATTTAATCCCCAACAGTTTGAGCAAGATATTGTTGACCTGCCTGTTTCTATTGCCGGACCGTGGAATTATCGTCCCATTTCTCTCATTGATGAAACCGAAGCAGCAGAACATCCTATCACAGAACTACCGGCTATACCCTATGATGAACTCCCCAATCTAGTTGGCCCTATCCAAAATATTAGTACTCTCAGTTATGCAAGAATGTTATTTAGCAGCCAGTACCAAAATAAACCAACCCAAAATCCTGTGATTGTCCCCCACGAGCTTGGAAACAAACGTCAATTATTTGTGGCAGGATACAATTGGTATCGTCTACAGCAGGATCAAAATCCTGAAACACAAGCATTTGCCACACA
>JBEPWP010000069.1:0-8135 GCA_041642355.1 Fodinibius sp.
TCGAGACAAAACTTCTGGTAGTCGTGTAGTACGGCTGTCTGTGTCATACGCTCTTCCCTTCATTATATAATATAGCATAAGTTTTTAAAAACGTCTGTTTCACGTGAAACATTTTACTTCTCTTTGAAGTTTCGTAGCATTAAGCTAACGATGATGAAAATTACGACGGTCTCTAAGCCTAAGAATACGACGGCTGTTAGTGCGATGATTCCCCATAATAGCCCCATTTTATTTATCCTCCTTTAGTATTTCTTTCACCCGGTCCCGGTAGTACGCCTGTCTTTCTTTAGATAAGCCGAAGTGACGTATATAATCGTTTGCTTTGCCTAGCTCCGTCGGGCTTTCTCCCGCTTCTGTTCTGATGATAGTTATTTCGCGCCGTGTTAAGCGTATTCTAAGCTCGTCGGTTGTGATACCACTTTCAAGCCTAGCTTCCTTTAAGACTGCGCCTACCTTTTCGTCTCTGGTTGCCATTCTATTTATCCTCCTTCTTTAGTCGGTCGGTATATCCGGCTGCTCGCATTTGATAGACGGTTTCTACCATAGCGACCTTTTCGTCGTAGGTTAGCGGCTTACCCTCAAAGAGTAGGTCAAGTCGTGCGTTTGCAACTTCGTAGAATTCTAACTCGCCTGTGTTTGCTGCTTCTCGTAGCATTTCCTTCGCTTTACCTGTGGCGTCTTTTGATTCCTTCGCCGTTCGTTTGAATAGGTCGGGTCTGCCTTCTTCTAAAGGTAGTGCGTCGACGATTTCGTTTATCTTCTCATACGATACTTTGTCGTTGCTGCTTTCTGTGTTATAGATATATCGTGCCGTCGTCCCGATACGGTCTCCGACGTACTGTGCGCTGACGCCTGCTTCGTTTCGTGCTGCCCTTAAGATATCCGCTGCACTCATTTTTATTAGGTCGTTTCGTGTAGCTTTGACCTGCTCCGAGTGTAAAAACGCGCCGTGTTCGTTATAGTACACCCTTATTTTTTTTCCGTGCTCGTCTGTTGTGATTTCTGTTCTAGCCATTACTTTTATCCTCCTTTAGTTTGTCCCTTACGATTTCCACTAATTGGTCTGCTGACTCGTACGAGTCGACGACGTACACTTCGAAGCCCATTGCCCGAAGGTCTTTAATGATTTTTACCTGTAGTTTGCGTGGTTTCCCTCCGGGTCGTTTTAATTCCGCAAAGAGAAGCTGCCCGGGCTTTATTAAGATTATACGGTCGGGTACGCCTCGTACTGCCGGCACCGTAAACTTCCATACCGTCACGCGTCGCCTGCCGAAAGCTTTAAGCTTGTCGGTCAAATACTTTTCGATTTCTGACTCTAAGGGTCGTGCCATTGCCTCAACTCCTTTTCGTTAATTTTGTCCTAGTCGACTCGTTGTAACTTTGTAACCGATTTGCCTCCGTATTACCTCCAGCTTTGACGTTTTTTATAGGGTATACGTATGTACTTACCCTAATATCCTATGTTATTACCATATTACCATAAATATTAGAATAAGTCAACATAGATTATATAGTATTTTTTTATTTGTACTACTAATACTGTAACTGGTAACAGTTACAAAACCTCTATAAACGTTGGTATGAAAGGGCTGCGAGGTGTAACCGATTGTAACCGATTTTAAATTTTCGGTTACAAAACACTCGAAAAGCCTGTGCCTATAGGGTTTGACGAAAAGGCACCCGCGACCCAAAACGGTTACAAAACGCCTATTTTCACTCGAAAAGGCGTTTGATTCTATAATTAGAAAAAGCCCGAAAAGTTCCGCCCCGAATCGGTTACAAAACGGTTACACTTTTCGAGCCCATTTCTGGTACTATCTTAACGTGATTAGAAGTCGAGCCCTGCGTTCGAAGGTCCTAATACGCCGGTCCATACCTTCTGCACTTTCCCCTCGATACGCTTAGGTTTGCGCTCGTGCCCTAGTTCTTCGAGACGTTGGTTAAACTTGTTTTTGCTCAACGCGTGATATCCTGATTCCCTGCAATAGTTTTTATAGTCTGAATACATTTCTTTAACCTTCGTATACCCGCCGACTGATATTTCGCACTCGTCTTCGATGAATAGTGACGTCACGTCGTTCCCGCTGACCCACTTATGCACTTCTTTTTTCATCGTGTCGCTAACCGTAAAGCTTCTGCGCTCGAGAAGTGCCGGTAGGCGTTTGACTGCCTCATTGAATATGCCGGGCAACTCTTCTTCGAGTATCGCGTCTATCGGTGCCGCTTCCTGAATAGCTTGTGTGATTTTGTGGTTCATCGGTAGAATAAGCATACGACGTTCTAAACCGCCCGAGAAGTCGCGCATAGGCGGTAGCTCGTTCGTTGCAAAGGTTAGTTTCGCGTGTGACGTGAATTCTAAAGGCTTCTGATTCTTCCTGTCCGCGAATATCTGGTCTTGACCTGTAAGCTGCTTGATTACTGACCCGTCTGCTAGATAGTGCGGCTCTGCGTCCGTATCGACGTTCGCGTTTTTGTTGAATAAGCTCGCTTTTGCGAAGCGTTCGGTCATTAGGGTCCTAATCGGCACGCTTGACGTGTTTTCTACTCCTAGCATTGCTGTCATAACCTGCACGAGCGTTGATTTACCTGTACCGCCCTTACCGTGTATGAAAAGAATGTTGTTCAAGGCTTGATAGTCACGCCAAAGGGTGTAGCCAAACCATTCAAAGATGAAGTCGATATTTTCTTCTCCAACTGCAAACTTTAGATACTCAATGAAACGGTCGCATTTCGCGTTCGGGTCATACTCTATCGGGTGTCTGACTGTAGCGAATAGCTCACGGTCGAATTCCTCCGTAAACGTACCGTCGATAAGGTCATAAACTCCATTAGTCACTACAACCTTATTTAGGTCATGGTTCCCTATTTCTTTATCTCTGTCTAAGGTTTCATTCTCAATCATTGCTATAGTTTCGTCGATTCTCGCCTTCGTTGATAGATTACCTAACTTCTGTTTCATTAGATAGCTTTTTAGGTAGGCTTTGGCACTTTCGGTCGTCCATATGCCCTTGTCGTCTTCGTACATATATAAGTCCCTGCCTGTATAAAAGACCGGTACTTCCTGTATCACTTCCCGAGCTAATTCCGGGTAGACGACCCCGCTAACGTCCCCGTTTTTGTTGAATTTTAACCACGACGCGGGACCTTCCGACTTTTTTACCGGTTTTTTCTCCGTTTTAGCTTTTTTAACCTTTTTCGGTGCTGTCACGGCGTCTGTGTCGCCCTGTTCGTCCGTCTCGTCCAGTATATCTGCGTCAACGTCGCTAAACTCTTGCTGTGCTAGCCCTGTAGACTGTGCGTGTCTGATTTCCTGCACGTTCGGGTCTTGTGCTGCGAGTTCCATTGTTTCTTTGAAGGAAGGTAGGTCTTTTGACGGTGTCTCCGGTGGGTAGTCTGAATCGAGCTCTCCGAATAAGTGAATACGTACAAGGTCGAAAGCGTTGACTGACATTCCGCTTACCGGGTCTGTCCCGTGAAACGAGTGTAAAAACGTGTCGTCGTATACGAGCACACCGTCTGCGCCCTTGCCCTCTTTGTACGAATAGCGTTCGGTGCCGTCGCTGTCGGTGCGTGAGTGGATATAGACGCCCGGTATAAACTCTTCCATAGCTTCTGATATGCTGTACGCCTGACAAAACGCCCCGATAAGGTTCTGCTTCTCGCGTGGGTCTCCGAGCTTCTTATAACGGTCCGTGATTTGTTTTCGCTCGTTCCCTAGCATAGCCCACTCGCTACGGTCGGTCCAGTCTTCGTAGTAGTCGAGTATTGCGTCCGGGTCCATGAATTTACCGGTATCGACAACGCCAAACTCAAAAGGTCCGTCCTGCAACTGCGCCGGTCCAAACATTAAACGCTCCGGCTGCACGGTCGTCGGGTCGAATTGTTCCGCTCCGAGAAGTTCTGCGACCTTACGTGTGATAGCCTCGTACTCTGCGGGCTGCACGCTGCGGCTCAACGGGAAGATGATACGGTATTTGTCCGCGTCTGCTGTCTGGTGTGACAACGTCGAGTAGTAAGCCGCTTCGAAGCCTAAGTCGTTTTTAACGCGTTCGAGCAAGTCGTGTCGAGCGTCGTCCACGTCTAAAGCGATGATGAAACGCTGTTGTATCGACTGACTGCTGCGTCTGTTGTTCTTAAGTGGTCCACCGACGAAAGCCGGTCCGTCTTTAAGTTCCGACTGTTCTTCTTTCGTCAAGCCGGCGTAGTCTTCGAAGTTTGCCTCCACCTGCCGAGGGCGCGAAAGCCACTCGATAAAGTGGCTCCACGCTACGGTCTTATTCTTCCATTCTGTTGCGCGTTTTGTTTTTGCGAATGATATTATCATTTCCTTGTCATGTTTCACGTTCGTTGCTGATACTTTTTCTTCTTTTGCCATACCCGTTTCCTCCTATAGTTTATTTCCAAAAGTTCGCTTCTTCGTCCTTTTGCTCTTTTAAGTGCTCGTCGAGCATACGTTTATACTCACGGGCTTTTGCATAATCTTTTTCTGCCGGTACGCCCGGTTTGTGTCCTGCACGTTCGCGGTATTTTAAGATATTTCCTTTTAGATACCCCTCGTACTCTTGTGGCGTCAACATTAATTTTATAACTTCGATAGTCTCAATGCCTCCGCGCTGATAACCTGCGGGCTTTGTGATTTCATCAAAGGGCGGTAGCTTGTCTACGTCGTCTTCTTTATCGCCTTCGTAGTACATACCGACGGTCCCGTCTGGTAGTTTCTCAAAGTGCCACCCACCTATTTTATATGCTTCGTGCGTGTTTCTGTGTTCGTCCTTTTCCTGCCCTACTATTATACCATAATTGGTAGCGATTTTAAAGGCGTCGGTTAGGCTGTCCGTTTTTACCTCTTCGGGTTCGGGTTCGGGTTCGGGTTTAGTGAAGAAGGGTACCTCTGCGTGTGCCCTGAAAGTGTCAAGCTTTACGTCTGACTCTTTTAAAAACTCTTCCGCGGTCTTTGCCTTATTCTCCATATCGACTAAGTTGTAGCCTGCGTAGGGTCTGTTGTCCGTGCTGCTCACTATTTCGTCTTCGGCTGCTTTACCTCGTTTTTCCATATATTCCTGCCATATTGATTTAACCATGTTTTCCGCTTCCCTTCCTTATTTTAGTTTGTCTAACTCGTTCGGTCTGAAACCGATTATATGATTTGTGAAGCCGTCGTCCGTTTTGACCTCGATTACCGGCACGCCTCGGAAGTCCTGCTCGATTAGTTCCTGTTTGTATACGTCGTTGGTGCTGATATTCTTTTCGGTGTACCTAACGCCGATAGCGTCAAGGTGTTTTTTCGCGTAGCCGCATTGTACACAATTATTCTGGCTGTAAACTGTCACTTTCATTTTGTCTTCCCCCTTCCTATTTTAGTATCATTTCCGGCACTCCGAATAGTACGAAGTGCAATAGATATACGATAACCCACGTTCTCATAACCTGACCTTGTGCGAGGTTTATGCCCCATATAGCGAAGCCCTGCACGGTTAGCCACGGTACGAGCCATAGTGCGATAAAAAACATTAATAGCACGATTCCGATAAGTGCTCCGCAACCGATAGTAACTGTCTTGCTGTCTCGTTTACTCATTTTTTCGTTTCCCCTTCCAGTACGATTAGTTCCATTATATCACAATTTATCGCGCTTGCCACTTTTTCCAACTCGAAGTACGTGAATCGTGTTATACCGTTAAGCTTATTATAAAAGCTTGTGCTGCTTAAGCCTGCTTTTCGGTATATCGCCGGTATATAATGTTTGAAGCATATCGACTCGAGTTTGCGAAGATTGACTGACGACCGTTTCAATTTGTGCTCGCCCTTCGATATCGTGTCTTCTGTTTCGATATGGTCGATTAAAACGTCTGCGTGTCTGACGCCTTCTGACTTTAATACGAGCGTCTGTAGTTTGCGCGTACGCTCTTCGTCTAGGTCCGCGTCCCGGAAGTTCAAGCTCCGCGTCCCGTTTTCCATTTCTGTTATGAAAGCGAGAAGCTCTGCAAAAGCCTCTCGTCTCTCTTTTCGTGTCATGGTAGCATTAGTCATAGTTTTTACTCTCCTTTTCTGTCTTTTTTCACTTGATTTTCGAAGTTTTTCATTTCTCCGTCCAGTTCGTTTAGTGACATTTCCAGTTCGTCGAGTGCTACGTCCAGTTCATCTTGTAGTCGTTCCAGTTCTTTGAGTTTGCGTTCTCGCTCTTCTCGCTGCTTCTTTAACCGTTTCAACTGACCGGGTATGCCTCTTCCGAAGATGACGAAGTGTAGTCCGTGCACGATAAGAAAACCGAGTAAAAATGCTGCTAGGTATAAAAGTATTTCATTTAGCATATGGTCTTACCTCCTTATAAATTAAAACCCTGTATTTTGCGTTTGACGACCGTTCGCTTATGTAGTGGGGTATTACCTCCACTACGTAGCCTAGTTTGAATATATCCTGTATTTTCCCGATTAGTAGGTGCTCCGATACGCTTTCGAGTTCGTCGATTAGTTTAAGGTCCGGGCGGTCATTTTGTGTCATATAAGCGCCTCCTTCGTTAGTCTTTTTTGTAGTACGGTGTGATATAGCCGTCTGCGCCTAACGGTAGACCTTTAGCCCACTCGACCGGCTCTCCGAGTATATCGTTTATCGGTTCAATGCTGCCGCCCGTTGGTGCTTCGATAACGGCTTCGTCGTGTACGTGGAAGACGATATCATAACCGGCTTCTTCGAGGTTTTTAAGCCCGACGTTTAGAAGGTCACGTGCTGTCGCTTGTACGATATTCTCGACCAACTTGCCGCCGTATGTTGAGTCCTGCGTGTCTATGTTGCGTCCGTAACCGTCGAAGCCTACTTGGTCCCCAAACTTGCCGGGTACCATTCTCGCTTTCGGGTAGGCTAGTCGTCGACCTGACGGAAGCTCTATAAACAGTATACCCTTTCTTTTGTAGAATCTCAAACCTTTATACTTCTTAAGTGTGACTAATTCTCCGTCACGTACGGCTCGTATCGCTGCGTCCTGCATAGCGTACCAAAACTTGACGATATTAGGGCTTGCTTTCCGCCACGCGTCTACGATAGGTTGTAGCTCTTCTTCTTTCAAACCCTGCTCGATAGCGCCCATTGTTTTTAGCGCCCCGACTCCGCCTTGATATCCTAGTGCAAGTTCCGCGACCTTCCCTCGTTGTCTCATTTCCGAGTCCACGTCGTCAATGTTCATATGAAACATTTGTGCTGCTGACGCTTCGTAGATACGACCGTCGCCTTCGAATACGTCGAGCCTCCATTGCTCGCCTGCGTACCATGCTGTGACGCGTGCCTCAATAGCGGAGAAGTCCGATACGTAGAAGGTTTTTCCCTCTTCTGCCACTAAAGCCGTCCTGATAAGTTGCTTGATTACGTCCGGTACGTTGTCGTAGATTAGTTCTGCTGTTTCAAGGTCGCCGGTTTTGATGATTTCTCGGGCGTCCGATAGACCGTCCATTTTATTGCGGGGTAGGTTCTGTACCTGAATTAGTCTGCCTGCGTACCGACCTGTACGAGTTGCCCCGTAAAATTGAATCGTCCCTTTTGCCCGACCGTCTTTACACGCGATAGTTAGCATTTTCTGATATTTCTTGATTGACGCGTTGCTTAATCGGGTCCGAAGCTCCAGTACTTCTCGTACCTCCGAATCGAGGTCGTCCTTACTCAAAAGCTTTTTAATGTTTGCCTTGTTCAAGCTTTTTACGTCGTACCCTTTTGTTGCGAGCCACTCTTTAAGCTGTGCAACGCTGTTCACGTTGTCGCATTTCGTTATCTCTTCCATACGGGCGCGACCCTTTTTCGATAGGTCTTTCATGATATCGACTGCGCCTTGTGCAAGGTCTCGGTCGATTAAAACGCCCCTGTCGTTGATACGTTGGTCCAGTTCATAGGTTTCCCACTCAAAGTCTGGTATCGGTATCTTGTTTAGCTTGTGGGCTATGCTACGTTCTGTTTCTACGTCCTGCACACAATAGTCGATAAAGGCTTGCCATTTCTCCGGCTCGTCTTCTGGTTTCTTAAAATCGCCCGTCGTTTTGTGCGGTACGGAAAACCACCGAATGAGTGTCTTACCTGTCTTATCCTTCTCTTCGCCCGTGTTTAGGTAGCGGCTGATTGAATCAAGATTACCCATGATACCGCACTCGCTCG
>JBEPWP010000070.1:0-8124 GCA_041642355.1 Fodinibius sp.
TTTGGCCATCGGGACGAACACTGGCTGTGATGGTTGCCTGTGAATCGGCTGGGGCTATTATATCAATACTGTAAGCGCTTGGATTTTCTTCCCACGCTTTCTGATAAGCAATTTGTATAGTCGAATGGTTTGCAGCGTTACCTCCATCAGGAGTGGAAATCACCTTTTCTGTATGTGCTTCAGGAAGTGTAAAATCACCGGTACCTAAAAAGTGCATTGCTTTTTTTGCACTGGGGAAGTACCAGTAAAGCCCTGTAAAAGCAATAATCAGAGAGAGAATCAGAAAGTAAAACCCTAATACATTATGGAGATCATAATTGATCCGCCGCCAGGTTGAGCCCCACTTAATTTTGAAGCTTTTCTGCTTGCCAGCCTTGTTCCATTTTTTGGGCCACCAGAGAATCATCCCAGAAATTAAAAGGATGATGAATATTACAGTGCTCCATACTACAATAGGTTGACCTATGGGAATAGCCAGCAACAGACTCCAGTGGAGACCCTTCATAATTTGAAAGAAGTCGTGCTTTTCATTCACAATTCCTTCAACCTGTCCATTATAGGGGTTAATATAAGCCGTTTTATAGACTTCCATCATCCCGAAATAGGTCCATGAATCCACACCACCTTTATACAGTGTCGCCGACCAGTTTCGTTCGGGATTTTTATAGGTCGTCAATCCGTAGGGTAGGCGCGAAGTATTTAGCGCCTCTGCAGCTTTTTTCTGGATCTCCTCAACATGCAGCGTCTGTTGATTGGCAGGGATCTCATCCGCATAAAAAGTATCATGACGGACGACGTCAGAGATTTCTTGGTGAAAAACGAACAGGCATCCGGTAATACTTAAAATAAGCACCACCAGCCCGGTGATAAGACCGAACCAGCGATGGAGAAATAAAACAATACTTTTAAAGGATGGCATAGTACTTAAAACTTATACGTGAACCCGGCAGTGATATTTCGCGGACGCTGTGGATTTACGGTGCTCCACCCGTTGTAGTATTCCTCATCAGTAAAGTTATTGAACTTGAGATTGAGGCGATATGTTTTGGCATCATAAAACAGGGAGCCATTCAACACCGTGTAGGATGGTATGGTAAATCGCCCGGTATTGGAACGATTGATGACGTAGTTGTCACTTGCATAGTTTCCACCCAATCCGATTCCAAATCCTTTAAGCGAGCCACTGGTAAAACGATAGCTGATCCAGCCGTTAATCAGATCGGAGGGGCCGGCTTCTTCGGGGCGTCGATCTAGCAGGCTGGTCGTACTTGTTTTCGTGATTTTACTCTCGTTATGGCTGTAGCCGGCGGTAATGTTTAGCCCGTTTACGGGGGAAGCATTAAGACTGAATTCTACACCACGGCTATATTGCTCTCCATCCTGTATTGAAAACTGTGGTCGATCGGGATCAGAACGAACGATATCTGAGACCGTAATATCATAATAACTTGCTGTAGCGGTAAAACGATTATCAAACAGACTTGATTTTATACCCACTTCCCACTGATTGGCTTGTTCTGGTGAAAAGCTTTCTACTGATCCATCACCCTGCGTAACAGGAGCGACGTTATTAAAGCTGTTCATGTAGTTGGTAAAAAGAGAAACTTTGTCTTCGATGGGCTTAAAAACGAGTCCAAATTTTGGAGATAACGTTGTTTGTTTGTAATCATCTGATTCAGTTTCTGGACTTCCGTTGTTTACGAAGTGATCTAGACGGACACTGGCCATTACGGAGAGCTTTGGCAAGATATCAATCACATCCGAAACATAGGCAGAGTATACTTGTTGTTCTGTTCGGTTTTTATAAACTGATGTATTGGCCAACATTGTATCAACGGTTGTTTTGGAGATAGCCGGGACAGAGTTGTCACTATCGATATTGAAAGAATCGTAGACAATGTATCCGCTACTGTTGTTGATTACATTTTGTTGTAGAAAATCGAGTCCGATGACCATTCGGTTTGACAGGCCGGCCAGCTCAAAGTTACCGGTAAAGTTCTGCTGGATGTTAGTCCCGATAGTTGTGGAATTTTGGTCACTGATATATCGGTTAAAAGTGTTGCCCGAAATCCCTATTGTGGAAATGTAGCTGTAATAACCATCAGATTGAGCGGAACTTCGCGAAAGTACAGTTTGAGAATTCCAGTTTTTAGCAATTTTATAGTTCATCTCTCCCTGAAGTCGGAATACCGGATTACTGATCGTAATGTCATTCGTGGTATAGGAATGCTGGTTGTCATAATTTAACTGCGATATGTTATTGTCCTCCAGCGGTGCGCTCCGGTTCAGGAATAGCATCGTGGGATTTGTTCCCTCAGAATGATAGAATTCAGTGTTAATCAGAAAAGAAAGATCCTTATTGACCTGGTATGAAAGAGTAGGGGCAAGGAAGTAGGATTCAGAAAATCCGGCATCCTGAAAGCTGTTTTTCTTGTGGTATGATCCATTAATACGAAGTGCTACTTCTTTTTCAGCGCTGATGGGGGTATTGACATCTGCCGAAATACGATTCAGTCCAAAGCTGCCGGTTCGGTATGAAATATCTCCGCCAAAGTTATCGGAGGGCTTTTTGGTGACTACATTTATAAGACCACCATAGGAGGTAACGGTGTTCCCAAATAACGTGGCTGAGGGACCTTTTATGAGTTCTACCCGTTCAACATTGGCAGGATCAAGTGAGCCGTTTGTTAGGGAAGGAAGTCCGTTTAGCATATTGGGTTGCACGGAGAATCCACGAATGGAATAATAGCCGGCTCCATCACCGCCACGACCTGTTGATTCCCAAAGTTTATTTACACCGGGAGCATTGTTCAGGACATCTTCAAAATTGGTAATAATCTGATCTTCAATTAGTTCAGCATTTATGGTATTGTAAACTTGGGGATTTTCTAAATTTTGTACGGGTAGTTTTGCCACATATTTGCTGAATTCGGTAGAAAACTTGTTTATTTGGTTTCCTTCGACAATAATTTCCTGGAGCTCCTCATTTTTATCAGAAAGAGTAATATTTATCGAGAGTTCTTCGCCACTTTCAAGCGAAATAGATTTGCGCTGATTGGCATATCCGACGGCAGAAACAACTAAAGTATAGTCTCCAGCGGGAATTTCAGTAATCGAATAATAACCTTGAGCGTTACTGGCATCCCCAAAAGAGGTACCTTGTAATGCGACATTAATATCGGAGACCGGTTTTTGGTCGGTGTTGGTAACTTGTCCCTCGATTTTTGCCGACTGTGCAAAAACCGAGATAGAAAAAGTGAAAAATAATAGGGTGGTTAGGATGACACGATTAATATTGTTTTGACAGTTCATAAAATTAAATCCTACAACGATAGATTACTTTAAGTTCTAATTTTGTTAGCTATCGAAAGGTCGAAAAGGGTAGTGTTTTACTATTGAGAAATGAAATACCAATAATAAATTTCCTTATATAGATCCCTTCTAAATAGCACGACTGAAACTATTTAGATTAAATCTATATAGCAAGAAAAAAAGTTAGTGGGATTTTTGTTTTGGTGAGGTGAGAATGAGTAGCAATTCTGAAGAAAATGCTGCTAATTAAAAAGCCCACACAAAAAGTGCAGGCTTTTTAACAGAGTTATGTTGAAGAGTTTATTGGTTGTTTTCGAGAATAATTTTTAATGCTTTTTCTTCAGCAGCATTGCCAAAGGTATCATACGCATCCATTATTTTATCTAATTTAAAATGATGGGTAATCAACTGTTCGGGTTCTAGCTTACCGGACCCTACTGTTTTCATCAGCATAGGGATAGTGTAGGTATCAACTAAACCTGTAGTCATAGTGATATTTTTGATCCAAAGTTCTTCTAGCTTAAAGTCTACGCTGGTACCATGAACACCTACTACAGCAACATGGCCGCCAGCCTTAATGATATCTTGGCAAATATCAAAAGTGGCAGGAACGCCAACAGCTTCAATGGCTACATCGACGCCTTTATTATTGGTGAGCTCCATTATTTTTTCGATGGCATTTTCTTCACCACTATTGATGGTGTCGGTAGCGCCAAACTCTTTTGAAACTTCCAAGCGATTATTATCCAAGTCAATCATAATAATTTCAGCAGGAGAATAGAACTGTGCAGTCAATAGTGCTGCAAGACCAATCGGGCCTGCTCCAACAATGGCAACAACATCACCGGGTTTTACTTTACCATTGAGAACGCCTACTTCAAACCCCGTCGGTAATATATCGCTGAGCATGACTAGTGCTTCCTCATCAGCATCTTCTGGGATATGATAAAGGCTGGTATCGGCATGCGGAATACGTACATATTCGGCCTGGGTACCATCAATAAGGTGGCCCAGAATCCAGCCGCCGTCCTCACAATGAGAATACATCTGCTTTTTGCAGTTGTCGCACTTACCGCAGGCGGTGATGCAACTTATAAGTACGTGGTCCCCTTTTTTAAAATTTGATACTCCATCACCTACTTCCTCGATGATACCAACGCCTTCGTGTCCGAGCGTAGTCCCATCCTTAACAGCTGGAACATCACCCTTCATAATGTGGAGGTCAGTGCCGCATATGGTTGTTTTTTTAATCTTGACAACAGCGTCAGTTGTTTCTTTAATGGTTGGCTTGGGCTTCTCTTCATATTGTCGGTTGCCGGGGCCGTGATAAACGAGTGCTTTCATAACAGGTACCTCTCATCTTTGGTTGGAGAGCATCTTTGTAAATGTGTTTACAGGATGCGTGATTGTTTTCTATACCTATTAATAGCTGCAATAGATGTGCCAGAACGAGGCTAAACCAGAGTTTATTAAAAGTGTATTTAGTTGATAAAAACGCCTACTCTATTAGATCTTTAGATATCCTGTTTTGAATGTGTGAAAAAGTGTTGCAGCGGTGCAATATAGTTTTAAAGGGAATTCGCATTATTACATAAAAAAGCACCAACCTTTTACAGCCGGTGCTTTTCTTATGTCAAGAATTAATTAAAATATCATTTATTATCGATTTGATTTAGCAATTCATTAACGGCTCGTTTTAGCTGCTTATCTTCACCTGATCGGTAGTCAGGGGGATTGATCACTTCGACATCGGGAACAGCCGGAACGCGATCCATATTAGCATCGGTATTTTTTACAAACCAGCCCCGGAAGGGAAGTCGAACATAGGAACCTCCCATCAACCCGGCACCGCCAGTAGAAATAACTGCTCCAAATGTTGGCTCTCCAACTAATGTACCCAGATCTAGTTGTTTATAGGCATGAGAAAAGATCTCTGCATTTGAGTAACTGTTTTGATTGGCAAGCGTGATTGAAGCGTTTGTCCAACTGGATAGTGGCAATCGTTCACCAAAGGGGTAGTGTTCACGGAAGTTGGTTTTGTTTTGCGAGATATCCTGCGTGGCTCCTCGCGGAATAGTATAGGCATGTTGACGGTATTTAAGCACGGTTAACAGGTAATCGGTAGTCCAGCCCCCACCATTATATCGGACGTCGATGACAACACCATCTTTGCCTTCTCCTGTTGCCACCAGTTCGCGCTCAAAACGTTCAAAGCTGGGCCAATTCATGCCTTCAACGTGGATGTATCCCAACCTGCCGTTGGAATATCTTTCAGTGAGTTCTTTACGTTTTTCAACCCATTGGTTATAAAGTTGATTTCCAAGATTGCTTGTTGGTTCAATAATGACTTCTCGGCTTTCTCCCTCAGAATTTTGAACTTGTAGCAGGGTCGGTGTATCAACTCTGTCGGATAACAGGCTGTAGAAGTTTTCGACCTCAGCAACTTGTTGCCCGCCGACGGAGATGATAGTATCTCCCTTATTTAGTTTACTCATTTCTCGATCAGCAGGAGAGTTGGGAACTACCCGAGTTACTTGTACCCCATTGGAAGTAGGGTCAACTTCAGCACCAATAAGTCCGGTTCGCGTTTCTTGTGTCTCGGCTCGATCTGATCCATAAAAGCCCATATGGCTGGCATTCAATTCTCCAAGCATCATATTTACGACATCTTCAAAATCTCTGTCCGTTGATGCTTCCATCGCCCATGGCTTATATTGGCTTTTTAGCTCATCCCAATTTTGCCCGTGAAAATCGGGGTCGTAGAAATTAACGTTAAGCAGTCGCCATGCTTCCTCGAAAATCTGCTCACGCTGTTTGTTATGATTTATTTTCATACTGGCTCTATACGGTAGCTGCTCAAGGTTGTCTTTATCCAAGTTAAACCGACCAATAGTTCCACCCCGCTGCATAAAATAGAGGCTATTAAGGCCAGTGTTTAACCGTACCCCGTAAGGATTAATCCCGCTATCAGTGAGCGCAGTAATTTCGCTGCCGTCCCATTTAGCTTTATAGAGATCTTCATCCGCATCATCACCTACAAAATAGAATGTCTTGCCATCTTTAGAGATGGTGATATTTGATTCATCTCCGGGCATAGAGGTTACTTGCTCCAATCGTTTATATAATCCATCAAAATCGATAGAGACATCTACACCTACGGTATCTTCTGCGGAAACCACTTCGGGTGTTTCGCTCTTATCCCAATCAAGCTGTGTACGTTGCCAGTCGCGCTTATTGAGCCAGGCAAACCAGACATCATCATCCCCATTATTGCGATTGGATAAAAATGCAAGCTTACTGCCATCAGGACTCCAGACAGGATTGGTATCGGGACGAGGATGCTTGCTGATGTTTACAGGTTCCTTGGAATCATCAACGGGATGGATGTAAATTTCATGATTAAAATCGAGATCAGGCATAGAGTACGCCAGCCATTCGTTGTCAGGACTCCAGGATACATCGCTGGCTTCAGCCCATCCGGTATCTAATAAAGTGGTTTCTTCACCAAGACTATCGCGACCTGAAATTTCGGCTACTACCAGTTGTCCCCGTCCACGATTAAATGCTACTTTTTTGCCATTGGGAGCTACTACAGGGTTACGTTCTCCCAGTTTCGTATCAGTAAGTTGCTTGGTCTGGAACTGGAGACTTTCAAATAGGTCGTTGACATCTTTTTGCGATGGTCGGACAGAAAACAGGTCGTATTGTCCATTGCGGTCACTGGCAAAAAGGAGGGTCGAGTCATTCAAAAACGTTACATCACGATCGCGATAGGCATGATCAGTTACTTTTACCGACCGCTGCTTCGACGGATCGTTGTGTTTTACGAATATTTCGCCGGAAATTACAAAGGCCAGCCAGTCACCGCTGGGGGATACAGAAAATTCCTGCGCATCTTCGGTAAACGTTTTCTGTTCGATATTATAAAATCGTTGATCTTGAGTGACGTCTAGCTCCAGGCGCTGGCTGTTTTCTTCTTGTGGATTCAGTGTGTATAGACTGGTTTTACGTTCGTAAACAATGCGTTGTTCTTCATCATCAATATCAAAATAGCGGATGCCATCGCCTTTGTATTCGGTTACAGCAATGGGCGAATAATTTGGATTGCCTTCATCATTAATTTTTACTTTATGGATGTTGTGTGCCCCGTTACGTTCACTTAAAAAATAAAGGGTTCGGCTGTCGGTAAAGGTGGGGTACATATCATTACCTTTAAAATCGGTAACCTGATGATAGCTTTCGTTTTCTAGATCGTAGAGCCAAATATCCTTATTGGCCGAGCCTCGATATCGCTTTCGAAATTCTTTGTTATAGCCTCTCACAAATACTAAAAAACGTCCATCAGGACTCATTTCCGACATCATCCCAAATGAATCGAAAAAGCGGCTGGGCGTACCTCCTTCGGCTCCCACAGTATGAATTTCGGGTTCCCATTCCACTTGATTAAATAGCCGATTGCTGGTAAATATAACGCTGTTGCCCGGTGTCCATCCTGTAAGTTCGTCGTTAGTAGAATGATAGGTAAGTCGTTTAATTTGGCTACCGTTTTCATCCATCACAAAAACATCATCATTCCCGTGGCGATCGCTCGTAAATGCAATTTGACTACCGCCGGGGCTCCATTTGGGGTATGCTTCATACGCTTCGTGCAAAGTTAATCGCCAGGCACGTCCCCCTTCAGTTGGAACAGTCCAGATATCACCCTGGTACGAAAATGCAATTGTAGAGCCGTCGGGACTTATGGAAGGAAATCGGGCAAATGGCTCATCCGATTGTGCAAGTGAAGTGGTGAAAAATAAACATGCGAGGCCA
>JBEPWP010000071.1:0-8113 GCA_041642355.1 Fodinibius sp.
GCCCATCAACCGAATATTTGAGCAACTTGAATCCCTCATACATGATATAGAAGGCCAAAGAAATAGCGACTACCGAATCGAGGATCAGGAAATCCGTAAATTTGATGATTAACAATGTGGCGACAGCTCCGGCGCTGGTCCATACATCGGTAAGCGTATGCTTGGCATTGCTGACGACAATCATGTTGTCTTCTTCTCGGCCAACCTTTAACAGGTAGCTGCCCAACACAAAGTTGATTATACCCGCACCACCAATCAAATATACGCCGGTCATCAGCTCGCGCAGATTGTATCCGTACAGGTAGTTTTCGACGGATTGATAAATGATGGTAATACCTGCAAGAGTGATAACTGCTCCTTCAATCCCCACAGATAAAAACTCCACGCGTTCATGTCCATACAGGTGCTTGTCGTCGGCGGGCTTCGTGCTCAGTAGTAATCCGTAATACACAAAGGCAACAGCTAGCACATGAATAACCGATTCGGCAGCATCAGATAGAGCGGTATTTGATCCTGTAATAGCAAAGCCGGTAACTTTAAGTGAAAGAGACAGCACCGATACCAGCAAGCTGATGCGAAGTGCCGTTTTGGCGGGGGATGCTTTCACTTTTTGAGGGACTAATTGCGGGTATAATCAGACTAAAAGAAACCCCAAAGAATACCTGAAAGCAAGTGTATTTGTTCTTATTTTTACGCTCGTTTTAAGACTAGTAATAAATCAACAGCAGTAACCGTGGAAGATATCCCTCCAAAGCATAAAGAAGTATTTAAGATTATATCAGAAGCCGGTAAAACGGTGGGACAAGATGTGTATGTAGTGGGTGGATACGTGCGCGATTACTATCTCAATCGCACAAAAGATGAAGACCTGCTGGATATTGATTTTGTGACTATTGGCTCTGGTATCGACATCGCCCAAGAGATTGCTGAACGGCTGGATGCCGATAATCTTTCAGTCTATAAGCAGTTTGGGACGGCGCACATCCGGCATGGGAATTTGGATCTGGAATTTGTAGGAGCTAGGAAGGAGAGCTACCGAAAAGATTCGCGCAAACCCATTGTAGAGGATGGCACGCTGGAAGATGATCAGCTGCGTCGCGATTTTACGATTAATGCTCTTTCGTGGTCCTTAAATGAAGAAAGTTTTGGTCAGCTGCTGGATCCTTTTGAGGGGATACAGGATCTAAAAAAACAGCTTATCCGAACACCTGTTGACCCTCTCAAAACTTTCGAAGACGATCCGTTGCGAATGATGCGGGCAATCCGATTTGCTACGCAGCTCAAGTTCGATATCGAAGAGCAGACCTATCGAGGTATCGAGGAGATGGCTTCACGGATAGAAATTATTTCTAAGGAGCGCATTATAGAAGAATTGAACAAAATTGTGATGGCAGAGAAGCCATCAATTGGCTTTGACCATCTGTTTAAAACGGGATTGTTGGAACACTTTTTTCCCGAGATGGTAGAGCTGCACGGTGTTGAGGAAGTCCGAGGAGTGCGGCATAAGGATAACTTTTGGCATACGCTCAAGGTACTTGATAATGTAGCTGAGATGGGCGGTGATCTCTGGCTGCGATGGGCGGCTATCATGCACGATATTGCCAAGCCGGCTACGCAAAAATTTGTACCGGGTACAGGGTGGACCTTCCACGGTCATGATGCGCTGGGCGCCCAATGGGTCAAACGCATTTTCCGTCGACTGGGACTTCCGCTGGATGAACGGATGCGCTACGTTCGTAAGTTGGTTCGCCTGCACTTACGTCCCATTGCACTGGTCTCGGATAATGTAACCGATAGCGCCGTCCGCCGCCTGATCTATGAGGCTGGTGATGATATTGACGATTTAATGATGCTTTGTCGTGCTGATATCACCAGTAAGAATGAATACAAGGTGAAGCAGTATAACCGTAACTTCGATTATGTGGAAAAGAAAATCGAGGAGGTTGAAAAGAAAGATCGGATTCGTAACTGGACGAACCCCATTCGCGGTGATGAAATCATGGAAACGCTTGGGCTAAAGCCCGGACCGGTAATTGGAGATATTAAAGATGCCATTAAGGAAGCCATTTTGGATGGGGAAATTCCCAACGAGCACGATGCCGCATTTAACTATATGATGGAGATTAAAGATCGGTTTGTAGAAGATGAATAAAATTTAATTCAAACCCTGAGGATTTTGTAAGGTTACTATTCCTTGTTAATAGTTATGATAGTTTTAAATCCTCAGGGTTTTATTAGAAATGAAAGATAAATTATGGCCAACGACGTCTGGATTGCCGATTCGTACGCAAAAATAAACCTGGGACTTCATGTACTGGAGCGCCTGCCGACCGGTTATCATTCTATAGAAACGGGTCTTTGCTTTTTGGAATGGCGCGATCACTTTGAAGTGAAACAGGCGCCGGAAATGAAGTTGGAGATCGACGATGAAAATATTCCCACCGATGAAACTAATCTTATAAATAAAGCTATAGCAACCCTTGACCGATACGTTGGACTCAAGCACAACTATTTGTTTCGGGTTGACAAGCGCATTCCCGCCGGGGCCGGACTGGGCGGCGGAAGCAGCAATGCGGCGCTTACGCTGCGGATGCTCAATAAAATCGAGGACTTGGGACTTAGCGATGATGAACTTATCGACTTAAGTCGCGATTTGGGAGCTGATGTTCCCTTTTTCATCAAAGGAAAACCCGGTATTGCCAAAGGCATTGGTCATGAAATCGAAGAGCTGGATATTCAGCCAAACTGGTGGATTGTCACCTGCTTTCCTAATGAGCAAAGTAGTACGCCGGAAGCCTATAAGCACTGCTCCCCTAATCCGGAGCCTGATTTTGATCTCAAGAAAACGCTTACCGAAGAAGAGATCGATGAGTGGCAGTATATACTGAATAATGATCTTGAACAGGCCGTATTCCCACGTATCAATGTGTCGGGAAATATGAAGGATCAGATGTATGAATTTGGAGCGATTTACGCATCTATGACGGGAAGTGGCTCAGCAGTGTACGGTATTTTCGAGCAAGATTTTGTGGCGACGAATGCTTACAAGGGATTGCTGGAGCTGGATTTTCCTACCAATATGACCCGTCCCGGTTTTGAACCGGATTATGGAATTTATCGCAAGGCCTGATATGAGTTTTTAATAGTAAATTCATCAGATTCAAATGCCCGGTACATCCAAAGTGCCGGGCTTCTAAGTATTATGGGCGACAATAAAAAAGAAGTCTTTTTCATTATTTTTTCGCTTTGGTTGCTGGTCTTCGCATCGAGCAGCCAAATTATGATTATTGCGCCCATCTTGCCACGTATTAGTGAGCAATTGGTCGTATCAGAAGCACTATTGGGGACACTCGTTACTGCTTATGCTGTCATGGTTGGTATTTGCGCACTGATAACCGGACCCATTTCTGATAAAGTTGGTCGCCGACGAATTTTGCTCATGGGTACGGGACTCATGACCGTTGCCCTATTTCTTCATGGCCTAGTTTTTGACTTTTTTAGTTTCTTGACGGTTCGTGGCTTAGCTGGGGCAGCGGGCGGTATACTCAGTGGTGCTTCGGTATCTTATGTTGGCGATTACTTTCCCTATGAACGGCGTGGCTGGGCCAATGGCTGGATCATGAGTGGCATCGCCATGGGACAGATTCTGGGTATTCCTATCGGGACTATTTTAGCCGAATATATGGGATTTCGAGCCCCATTTATTGCTTTTGCAGTCCTCATGTTATTAGCTTTGCTGCTTATCTGGATCACCGTTCCTCAGCCTGATGTTCAGCTACAGAAAGCGAAAATTACAGTGCTCGGAGCTATCCGGAAATACCTTTTGATGCTTCGTAAACCCGAAATTATTGCATCCGCTATTAGCTATTTCCTAATGTTTTTGAGTCTGTCGGTGTACGTCATCTATTTACCCAGCTGGCTCGAGGAAACGTTTGCCGTTTCCGGCAATGAAATCGCCATGCTCTTTTTAGTAGGAGGCGTCGCGAATGTCATTACGGGGCCCCAGGCTGGTAAGCTATCCGATTTATGGGGACGAAAAAGTATTATTATTGCTTCTTGTGTAGGGTTGGCAACAGTGATGGCTTTTACTGTTCCCGTGGTAACATCATTTTGGGTGGCCTATGTGCTCTTTTTTCTGATTATGGTGTTGGTGGCAATGCGCATTAGCCCTTTCCAGGCATTGACGACCGAACTGGTATCCGCACGAAAACGTGGAACGCTCATGAGTCTGCTCGTGGCTATTGGTCAGGTGGGATATGGTTTAGGTGGTACCATCGCCGGACCGGCTTATGTTTCCTATGGATATGCAAGCAATACGATTATTGGCGCTGTCATGATTTTTGCGATGGCTTTAATTGTATGGAAATATCTGCCCGAGCCAGAACTGAACTATGATCAGTAACTCGATTTATTTTGGACTGAAGTAACTTTCCGCTTTTAATTGTTCTATTTTCCTCCTTACTTGTTTCGTCACAGTTTCAGCAATTTAAAAGCCTCTCAAATGAGTAAGCAAATAACTCTCAATCCCCGAACGGGCATGGATGTCGATTCTTTTCGGGAAGATATTAAGCAACATCTCCACTATACATTGGCCAAAGACAAATTTTCGTCTACCGACTGGGATCAATATCGCAGTGTGGTGCTGGCCGTGATGGATCGCCTGCACGATCGGTGGATTAATACCCAGCAGCGCTATTACCAAAATGAATCGAAGCGCGTGTATTATTTGTCGATGGAGTATCTTATTGGTCGACTAATGGATAATATGCTTGTCAATCTTGGATTGCAGGATGTGGCAGCCGAAGCGATTGAGGAAGTCGGATTTGATTACGACAAAGTGCGCGAAGCAGAAGTAGATGCCGGGCTAGGGAACGGTGGTCTTGGTCGACTGGCGGCCTGTTTTTTGGATTCTATGGCTACGCTCGGGGTTCCAGCGCTGGGCTACGGCATCCGGTACGATTACGGTATTTTCGATCAGGACATCGAAGACGGCTGGCAGGTTGAAAAGCCTGATTTGTGGTTACAGTATGGATACCCGTGGAGCGTTGTGCGTCCCAAGAAAAAATATCATGTCCAGTTTTATGGGGAGACAACGGCAAGTGAGGATGGCAACGGTCGTCTGCATTTTGATTGGGTTAATACCCATAATGTCACCGCGCTGGCTTATGATACGCCCATTCCCGGATTTCAGAATGATGTGGTTAATAACCTGCGCCTTTGGAAGGCGAACTCGGATGAAGGATTCGATCTGAAAAGCTTTAATCAGGGCGATTATATTGAAGCAGTGCGCAATAACCTGCTGGAAGAGAACATTTCGCGCGTCCTGTATCCCAATGACAAAGTATTCAAAGGACAGGAGTTGCGACTGAAGCAGGAATATTTCTTGGTTTCAGCGTCGTTGCAGGATGCGATGAATCGCTTTAAAAAGCAGTTTGACGATCTCCGCAAAATTCCCGAGCAGATGGCTATCCAGTGTAACGATACCCATCCCAATTTGGCGGTACCCGAGCTTATGCGTATGCTTATGGACTTAGAAGGATTAGAGTGGGAGCCGGCCTGGGATATCGTCAGCAAGACGATAAACTATACTAATCATACTTTAATGCCGGAAGCGTTGGAGAAATGGCCACTTTCGTTGATGTCTAATTTATTGCCGCGCCACGTGCAGATTATCCGCGAAATTGATCGCCGCTTTCTGAATTCTATTGAAGTCTCCAGTGACGATCGCAATAAGAAAAATCGCATGCGAGTCATCAGTAACGAGATGGACGCCCGCGTGCGAATGGGGAACCTGGGAATTATTGGAGCGAAGAAAGTGAACGGCGTTTCCGAGTTGCACAGTGATCTGATGAAGAAAACAATCTTTAAGGATTTTGCAGATCATTATCCTGAAAAGTTTACCAATGTTACCAATGGCATTACTCCCCGTCGCTGGTTACGTCAGTGTAATCGTGAGCTGGCCGACTTGATTTCTGATCGCATTGGTGACGATTGGGTTACGCATCTGGATCAGCTAAAAGAGGTAGAGCAGTTTGCCGAGGATGAGGAATTTCAGTCGCAGTTTAAAGCTATTAAAATTCGTAACAAGCAGAAATTGGCCGATTACATAAAGAAGACGATGGGCGTGACGGTGAATCCGGAGTCCATTTTTGATATTCAAATAAAGCGTATTCATGAGTACAAGCGTCAGTTGATGGCGCTGATGCATGCTATTACGCTCTATAATTGGATTAAGGATGATCCTAATGCGGATATCGAGCCACGCACGCTTATTTTTGCGGGTAAGGCTGCGCCGGGTTATACCATGGCGAAGATGCATATCAAGCTGATTAACAGCGTGGCAGAAGTCGTTAATAACGATCCAGAAGTAGCGCCCAAACTGAAAGTATTATTTCTGCCGGATTACAGCGTAACACTGGCTGAGAAAATGATTCCGGCGGCCAACCTTTCTGAGCAGATTTCGACGGCAGGTATGGAGGCTTCGGGGACGGGCAATATGAAGTTTGCCCTGAACGGCGCGCTGACCATTGGTACGCTGGATGGGGCCAATATTGAGATTCGCGAGCAGGTTGGGAAGGACAATATTTTTATTTTTGGTCATACCGTTGACGAGATCGAAGAAGTCCGATCACAAGGGTACAATCCGCAGGAGATTTACGAGTCGGATGAAAAACTCAAGCGCGTGATTGATCAAATTCACGACGGATATTTTAGTCCCGATAATCCTGATTTATTCCATCCCATAACAAATGCGTTGTTAAATCAGGGGGACTATTTTATGGTACTGGCGGATTACCGAAATTACGTAAAGAAACAGGAAGAGGTGGAAGCCAATTATCGCGATGAGTTCGATTGGAATCGCAAGGCGATTATCAACGTGGCTAACATGGGGCATTTTTCCTCCGATCGCTCGATTAAAGATTACTGCGAACGTATATGGGATGTGGACATTTGATGCTTTTTATGTGATGCCATTGGTTGAATCGATGGCATCACTTTCATAATCTAAATAATTGACTATATTTAGTTGTATGCTCAAACAAAATTGACGTTTATGGCTGATATCACTGAAAATAATCTCTTTTTTCTGTCCGGTGCGCTATCGAGAAAACTGACCAATGAGGCTGATGAAGCTTTCGCCACGATGGGTCTTTCTTCATCCCACGTCTTACTACTTTGGCTAATTTGCAATGATCCCGATGTACAACCGAGTCAATTAGCTGATCAGATGCAATTGAAACCTTCTACGATTACGAGATTGGTTCAGAAGTTAGAGCGGCGGGAGCTGGTGGAAAAGCAATCGAAGGGACGAGCGACTTCAATTCGATGTACCCCTGAGGGAGAGAAAATGGCGAAAGATATTGAGCAGAAATGGGAGCAACTTATCCAACATAAAAGAGATAAGCTGGGTGATCGTTATGTGGACGTGCTATCCGAGATGATTTCTAATGCCTTGGAAACCATGGATGAGGATTCCGTTTAGGATAATTAATTTCGGTCCGTCGTCTCACTTAGCCACGAGGTTATTAAAATTACGATTATGAAACGTTTAAAAATTGATTTTGAAATCTCCAAAGGCGTACTTTAAAACGCAATTGTGTTCAGATTTTGGCGCTTGGTTAAAAATTTTATCGTTTATAAAAATAGTAGGATAATGTCAGATAATCCCGGTAGAAATGATCCCTGTCATTGTGGGAGTGGTCGAAAATTTAAAAACTGTTGCAAGGAAAAAGATGAGTCAGCTCTTAGTTCAAAGTTGGGTGTTGCAGGACTCGTTTTGGCGGTGGTGTTGGGATTTTGGTTTTTAAGTTCAGCGATATCAAGTGGAGGGAATACTCCCGATTGTCCAACAGGCCAAACCTGGTCAGAGGCCCATCAGCATTGCCATTAATGGTTGGTTTTTTCTGACCGTGGATGCTCAGTACAGCAATTGTTATCAAAAATAGTAGCCAATATTGATGTTGAATCGCGTATTCCATCGTGGATCATCAACCCCGGCTCCCAATCCTTCTCCAAAGTTATCGGTTAACCAAGGCTGGTTTTTTCCGGATGCGATATCGAAATAGGTATACACTTTTCCGGCTGTGACCATAAAACCCAGCACGTTATGTTG
>JBEPWP010000072.1:0-8112 GCA_041642355.1 Fodinibius sp.
CAGCAGTACGTGCTGTCCCAACCTCATAGTGGATATCACCAATCAAGACACGTAGCTCTTTCTTGCCCAAGGTCTTGTTGACAAATTCCATTGGTTCAGGAAGGATTTTATTAAACAACACTCGTCCGGTGGTTGTTTTAATAATCTCCTGAACTTTTTCACCTTCTTCATTTTCTTTGGTGATACGTAGGTTGATTTTGGCGTGCATATCGATGCGGTCCCGATCATAAGCAATCAACACCTCATCCATATTGGCAAAGGTTTTACCTTCACCTCTTAAATCATTGCCCATCTTTGTCATGTAGTAGATACCCAGAACCATATCCTGAGACGGTACCGCAATAGGCCCACCATTAGCAGGACTTAACAAGTTGTGGGATCCCAGCATAAGAACAGACGCTTCTAATACTGCATCATGACTAAGCGGCAAGTGAACAGCCATCTGGTCACCGTCAAAGTCAGCATTATAAGCGGTACATGCGAGGGGATGCAATCGTATTGCTTTTTCCTCAATCAGTACCGGCTGAAATGCTTGTATACCAAGCCTGTGCAATGTAGGTGCACGGTTAAGTAACACGGGGTGGCCGTCAATTACATTTTCGAGTACTTCCCAAACAACAGCGTCGCGTCGATCTACTACTTTCTTCGCAGATTTAACTGTCTTAACGTATCCACGCTCAATTAAGCGACGAATAATAAATGGTTTGTATAGTTCTACCGCCATCTCCTTCGGCAGACCGCACTGATGCATTTTCAACTCCGGTCCAACCACAATTACTGATCGCCCGGAATAGTCTACACGCTTACCAAGCAAGTTCTGTCGGAATCGCCCACTCTTACCCTTCAACATATCACTGAGTGATTTCAGCGGACGATTGTTATTCCGTACGGCGTTGGATTTTCGGGAATTATCATAAAGGGAATCAACCGCTTCCTGCAGCATACGTTTCTCATTTCGCAGGATCACATCAGGCGCCTTAATATCAATTAGCCGCTTCAAGCGATTATTACGGATAATAACCCGTCGATAAAGATCATTAAGATCCGAAGTAGCGAAACGTCCACCTTCGAGTGGTACCAAAGGTCGCAATTCCGGAGGAATAACGGGAATCACACTTTGCACCATCCATTCCGGACGGTTTTCAGTGTGTTGATTTGCTGCACGGAACGATTCTATAACCTGCAGACGCTTCAATTTCTTTTTCTTACGCATCTGCGATGTCTCGTTACGAGCTTCGTAACGAAGACGATATGCAAGCTCATCAAGATCCTGAGTAGCTAGTAGTTCTTCAATAGCCTCAGCACCTTCCTTAGCCCGAAACTTATCCTCGTCTTCGTCATCCATCTCCCACTGATCTTCGGGGAGCTGTTCTTGGATGTCATAATACTCCTCTTCAGAAATCAAGTCACCTTTTTTGTAACCAAGATCTCGGGCAACGCCGGGATTCATGATTACATAGGTCTCGTAATAGACAATCTTCTCAAGGTTCTTGGAAGAGTATCCGAGGAGATAAGCAAGTTTATTAGGTAATGATTTGAAGTACCAGATGTGTACAACCGGCACAGTAAGGGAAATATGCCCCATGCGCTCACGGCGAACAGCTTTTCGGGTAACTTCTACACCACAACGGTCACAAATAATTCCTTTGTAACGGATCCGTTTGTATTTACCACAGTGGCATTCATAGTCTTTAACCGGTCCAAAGATCTTTTCACAGAAAAGACCATCCATTTCCGGTTTAAATGTACGATAATTGATTGTTTCGGGAGTTAAGACTTCGCCATGCGACCGAGACAAGATAGTCTCAGGTGACGCAAGGGAAATACCAATTTTATCGAAGTCTTTCGAAACTGTTAATGTGTTAGTAGTCGGCAAGGAAGTACCTCCGGATTGACTTTATTTAACAGTATAAATTCTGTTGTTCTAATTAGTCGATGTGAATATCAAGGCCAAGCCCCATCATTTCGCGCAGCAGTACCTTGAATGATTCAGGCACATCACCTTCAGGCAAGTTTTCGCCCTTAACAATAGCTTCATATACGCGAGAACGACCTTTCACATCGTCACTTTTTACAGTAAGCATCTCTTTGAGGATACTGGAAGCACCATAAGCGTATAGTGCCCAAACCTCCATTTCACCAAGACGCTGACCACCAAACTGTGCTTTACCACCCAGTGGCTGTTGCGTAATAAGAGAATATGGCCCAATTGAACGAGCATGCATCTTATCTTGGATCAAGTGATTCAACTTCAGGATATACATATATCCAACGGTTGATTTTTGATCCATTGGCTCACCAGTTCGGCCATCATACAAAGTAACACGGCCATCTTCGGGCAAGCCCGCTTCACGCATTTTCTCTTTAACTTGCTCCTCGCTGGCACCGTCAAAAATGGGCGATGCAAATTTAACACCCAGTTTTTTACCGGCCCATCCCAGTATGGTCTCATAAATCTGACCAAGGTTCATACGAGATGGTACACCCAGCGGATTCAAACAAATATCAACCGGCGTACCATCTTTCATATATGGCATATCTTCAACAGGTACGACCTTCGCAATCACACCCTTGTTACCGTGTCGACCGGAAAGTTTGTCACCAACCTGTAGCTTACGCTTTTTAGCAACATAGACTTTCGCTTTCTGTATGATACCAGGCGGGAGATCGTCTCCAACCTGAATCTGATATTTTCTCCGTTTAGCTTCGGTATCAATTTCTCTTCGAAGCGAACGGTAGTTCTTAAAGAGCAAACGCACATGTTCTACCAATTCATCATCGGTAGCCCACTGTATGTTTTCATTAATTCTTACAGGATCAAGTTCTTCAAAATCTGACTTTCGATACTTTTCACCTTTTGGAATAAGCTCAACACCATTAAAGTCGTAAACTCCAGGAGAGGTTTTATCTCTCAACAGCGTATAGAGCTTATCCACCATCTTGCTATTTAGCTCATCTACTTTTTCCTGATGGCGTTCATTCTCAAGCTCAACCTGTTTCTTCTCCTCTTTACGAGAAATCTGCTCATCACGCTTTCTGCTGAAAAGCTTCGTATCAATAACCGTTCCTGATACTCCTGGAGGAACTTTCAATGATGCGTCTTTAACATCTCCGGCTTTGTCACCAAAGATTGCACGCAGTAGTTTTTCCTCAGGAGTAGGATCCGTTTCACCCTTTGGTGTAATTTTACCCACTAGAATATCTCCATGGCTAATCTTCGCACCTGTACGCACGATACCCTGTTCGTCAAGATCCTTAGTAGCATCTTCACTCACATTTGGAATCTCACGGGTAAGCTCTTCCTCACCACGTTTTGTATCACGCACTTCCTGTTCAAACTCTTCTATGTGGATAGAAGTGTACATGTCTTCTTGAACGACGCGCTCACTTACAACAATCGCATCCTCAAAATTGTAACCTCTCCACGGAACAAATCCTATAAGAACATTACGTCCCAGTGCAAGCTCACCCTGATCAGTGGCACAGCCATCAGCCAGAGTTTCACCTTTCTTAACCTTGTCACCAACTTTTACAATCGGAGTTTGGTTAATAGTCGTATCCTGGTTGGTACGTTCAAACTTAGTTAGCTTATACTTTTTGATACCTTCGTCAAAGTAGCATTGCTGCTCCATATCAGTACGATCATACTTGACATGGATTTCTTTTGCACTAACATATACCACTTCACCATCTTCGTCAGCAGTAATAATTGCACGAGAGTCTTTTGCTGCACGATGCTCCAATCCAGTACCAACTACTGGTGATTTCGGACGCAACAAAGGTACAGCCTGACGCTGCATATTAGCTCCCATAAGAGCCCGGTTAGCATCGTTGTGCTCTACAAAAGGAATTAGTGATGCGGCCACGGAAGCAATCTGGTTCGTAGAAACATCCATAAATTCAATCTCTTCCGGATCAGCCAAACCAACTTCACCATCACGGAAACGGGAAAATATATTATTGTTTTTAAATACTCCTTTTTCATCAATAGGAGCATTCGCTTGAGCAATAATGGTTTCATCTTCCTGCTCAGCAGATAAATACTCAATCTCATTGGTCGCTTTTCCATCCTCAATCTTCCGATAAGGTGTTTCCAAGAAACCAAAATCGTTTACCTTAGAATGAACACAGAGTGATGTAATCAAACCAATGTTGGGCCCCTCTGGTGTTTCAATAGGGCACAGTCGACCGTAGTGCGTATAGTGAACGTCCCGAACCTCAAAACCTGCACGCTCTCTTGTTAATCCACCCGGCCCAAGTGCCGACATACGACGTTTGTGCGTCAATGTCGCCATCGGATTGGTTTGATCCATAAACTGAGAAAGCTGATTCGTACCAAAGAAAGTATTAATCACAGACGAAATTGTCCGTGCATTAACAAGATCTTGTGGTGTTAACTGCTCGGCGTCACGAGAGTTCATTCGCTCCTTAATAGTACGCGACATTCGAGCAAGTCCTATAGAAAACTGTTGCGAAATCTGCTCGCCAATAGTACGAACCCTACGATTACTCAAGTGATCAATATCATCGACCTGAGCTTTCATGTTTTTCAGTCGGATAATTTCCTTGATAATTGCCAGGATATCATCTTTTGTCAGATAACGGGTATCCATATCCACGTCAATTTTCAGACGTTTATTCAGACGATAACGTCCTACTTCGCCAAGGTCATACTTTTTGTCGCTAAAGAACAGGCGTTCAAGAACTTGTCGCGCTGTTTCAGCATCAGGCATTTCACCTGTCCTAATTTGACGATATATCTCAGCAAGTGCAGATTCCTCATCATGGGAAGGATCTTTACGCATCGTATTCATAAATACATCCCGCTCAGACTCTTCCGGCTCAAGTGTTTGAACTCGAACCTTTTCTAAGCCAGCCTCTTGTAATAGGCCGTAATCATCCTCAGTCAACTCATGATCAACTTCGAGCAGTACCTCACGACTTTCGGCCTCGGTTACTTCTCCCGTTTCATCATCGATAACTTCTTCAATCTTTTCTTCTACGATATCCGTAGCAAGGCGCCGACCAACAAGCTCATCATTATACTGTTTTTTGGATTCAACCTCTATAAGCTCCGTTCCTCCAAAGAGGTTGAACAGTTCTTCGTCGCTAGAATAACCCAACGCGCGAAGCAATGTGGTGAATGGGACCTTCTTTTTACGATCAATATACGCCCAAAGGACATCTCGAATGTCAGTAGAAAATTCGATCCAAGATCCTTTAAAAGGAATTACTTTGGCATTATACAGTTGTGTTCCATTTGGGTGGACATTTTGCCCAAAAAAGGCACCCGGAGAACGGTGGAGCTGACTCACAATTACCCGTTCAGATCCGTTAACAATAAAGCTTCCTTTTTCAGTCATCCACGGCAGGTCACCCAAGAATACCTCCTGCTCAATAGTTTCGGTGGTCTCGTCATCATCGTCCACGGCAGAGAGACGTAATTTTGCCTTTAGTGGAACAGCATAAGAAAGTCCGCGCTCTTGACATTCCTTGATACTGTATTTTGGAGTATCCACGCTATAATGCATGAATTCCAAAATATGAGTTTCACGAGAATCCTGAATTGGAAAATTGTTATTAAATATTTTTTGAAGACCTTGATTCTTCCGGTCTTCTGGAGCAATATCTAGTTGGGTAAATTCCGAAAATGATTCTAGTTGAATATCCAAAAAATCGGGATAATCGAGCACATGTTCGGTACTACCAAATGATAAGCGGTCGGTGAAAGGTATTTTCTCCATTTTACTTTGTTTATTCAAAAGGAACCTCTCCTTTTAATTAAAAGATGATGATGAGCTGAATTTGCCGCTTCAAATACACTTTATACAAAGTGAATGGCTAGCATGCAAATAGACGCCAATAGCCAATACCGTAATAACGATATTGGCTAATGACAAATACGTATTTAATTGAGCGCTAATTACTTAAGCTCAACTTCAGCACCTGCGTCTTCAAGCTTAGACTTTAAGTCTTCAGCTTCTTCTTTAGAGACGGCTTCTTTAATTGGGTTCGGTGCATTATCAACCAATTCCTTGGCTTCTTTAAGACCGAGACCAGTAATGCTGCGAACTTCTTTAATTACAGCAATCTTTTTGTCTCCGGCACCGTTCAGAACAACATCAAATTCAGTTTGTTCCTCTTCTGCGCCACCTTCTCCGCCACCGGCTGCTACTACAGCACCTCCGGTTGCAGGTTCAATGCCGTATTCTTCTTCAAGAAAATCAGCAAGTTCGTTTGCTTCTTTTACAGTTAAATTAACTAATTGTTCAGCTAAATCTTTAACGTCAGCCATTGTTTATATCTCCGATTGATCTTTGTGAATTGAAAATTCGTGTGTTAGTAATTGTTATTCATCGCCTTCTTCAGCGATTGTTTCAAGGGCTCCGGCAATATTTCGACCGGGAGCTTGTAAAGCACCTACAACATTTGAAACAGGACCAAGCAAGAGACCAACAATGTCTCCAATAACTTCAGTCTTAGACTTCATAGCAGCCAGTGTTCCAAGCTCATCCTCACCGTAATAATCTCCGTCGATGATGGCAGCCTTAAACTTTGGCTTTTCTGTTTCTTCGTATAGTTTTTTAATCACTTTTGCGGGTGCGGCAAGCTCTTCTTCTACAAAGGCAAAACCATTTTGTTCAACCAAGTGGGGATACAAATCTTCATATCCACCAACTTCGTCCATGGCTCGTTTTACCAAGGTATTTTTATATACTTTATACTTGATATCGCCTTCAAAGAATTCGCCACGCATATTGTTGACTTCTTTTACCGACATTCCTGAATAGTTGGTGATATAAACAGCACCTGAACTTTTCAGTTCTTCGGTAATTTCTTCAACAGTTTTTTTCTTTTCTGCTAATGTTGGCATTATTTAGTTCCTATTTTGTCTTTATGCAGAAATTACGGATGAACGACTCAGTGGAATGCTTGGGCCCATTGTTGAACTCATAAACGCACTTCTGATATATAATCCTTTAGCAGAAGCGGGTCGGAGTCGCATGACCGTACGCATAAATTCCAGAGCGTTTTCACGGATTTCACTGGCATCGAAGCTTACGCGTCCTATTGAAGCGTGCAGAATTCCATACTTGTCTACACGAAAATCAATTTTACCGGATTTTGCTTCTTCAACTGCATCAGCTACATCGTTTGTAACAGTACCACTTTTCGGATTAGGCATAAGTCCACGTGGACCCAAAATGCGCCCAAGCTTACCTATCTGCCCCATAACATCCGGAGTAGCAATGATTACATCAACGTCTGTCCATCCTTCTTCAATTTTCTCAATATACTCGTCAAGACCTACATGATCTGCTCCGGCCTCCTCAGCTTCTTCTTGTTTAGCTTCGTTAACCAAAGCTAATACGCGTACTTCCTTACCCGTGCCATGTGGCAGAGATACAGAACCACGCACCATTTGATCGGCGTGCCGGGGATCAACCCCCAACCGTAAATCCAGATCAACGGATGCATCGAAGTTAACTGTAGAGGTTTTCTTCACAAGATCACAAGCTTCTTCCAGAGTATATTCCAACTCGGAATCAATGAGCTCTGCGGCCTCTTGGTATTTCTTTCCTCGTTTAGTTGACATAAATTAATTTTACCTTCTATTTATCTCTTAGTACTCGCAGCCCCATACTTCTGGCAGTACCTGCAATCATCTCTGCAGCATTCTCAATCTCAAAAGCATTGAGATCCTGCATCTTCTGTTCTGCTATCTCTTTGCACTGAGTCCAAGTTACCTGGCCAACCTTAGTACGGTTTGGCTCTCCGGAACCGGATTTAATCCCAGCAGCTTGTTTTAGCAGTACTGCAGCAGGTGGAGTCTTAGTTATGAAAGTGAAGGATTTATCCTGATACACAGTAATTTCAACCGGAATAATCGTTCCGGCATCTTCCTGTGTAGCAGCATTAAATGCCTTACAAAACTCCATAATATTAATTCCAGCCTGACCTAATGCAGGTCCAACAGGTGGTGCAGGGTTTGCCTGCCCGCCACGAATCTGGAGCTTAAGTACTTGATCTACTTTTTTTGCCATTTTAATTTACTGCTTGTACTTATTTTTATTTGCCGCGTAATAGCTCACTTTGCATCAAGTGATTAAT
>JBEPWP010000073.1:0-8063 GCA_041642355.1 Fodinibius sp.
GGAAAATAAGCACGACCCGTAAGCTCACCATTTCTATTAACAACACGATGAGCAGGAATATTCGTTTCTGCGGCTTTATTTAGCGCATATCCAACCATACGTGCTCCCGATGCAATACCCAGATAGTGTGCAATTGCGCCATAAGTCGTTACTTTTCCTGCAGGAATTTGTTCAACAACATTATAAACACGCTGATAATAATTCATACAAATCTATTCCATCAGTTTCAATACCTTTTGGGCAGCGTTTTGGTCTATATCGCCCGATTTTCTTGCCATCTTGACAGTCCTCCGCCCCAATGTCTTGTAGATAGTCAATAACTCTGGCCAATCTTCTAACAAGTGTAAATGATGTTTTACCGTTTCCCAATCACCTCGTTTTATAGGACCGGTTAGTGCATCATTGAACGATTGAGACTCGATATTTTTTAGGCTTGTCTTTATTAGCGGAAACAATGCTTTTTTAGCTATTTCTCTAGAAACGCCACTGGCCGATGCGGTATCTACTGCCACTTCTAACAATGTATTCAAATAATTAGAAGCAAACACCGCCGCAGCATGAAGATGTGATTTCTGCTCTCCCGATACCTCAAAAGTTCGGGCACCAAGCTTTTCAGCAAGATTGGCAAGGTGAGAAAAAGCAGCCTTATCACCCTGCAAGCTAAAGTAGATATCGTTAAAATCTGAAGGCTTTGAACGCTTTGTAAAGGTCTGCAAAGGATGAAAAGACGCAATATGCCCGCCTTTTTCTTTTAGGGCTTGTAGAAGGGACGCCGTTTCGTTACCCGAACAGTGAACTATAGTTTTATGACTGAAATCTTCTGAAATATCAGCTAATTGCTGGGCAACATTTGCAATTGCTGAATCTGAAACAGTAATAAAAATGAGATCACCTAATTCAGAGTCATCTAATGGAAAAGTGCCTGATTGATTTATATCAAGCTCATCAGCAATCTCTTTGGCTTTTCCAACGGTACGATTAAAAACACTTTTAACCGTGAAATTTGCCTCTGATAGGGCCTTTGCCAAAGAATACCCCAATCCACCTACACCAATGATTGTGATCTCTGGTGCGGGCATAATAGGTTATGAAAAGATTATTTTTTGATGATCGGCATAACCAGTTAACAGGCTACCACTATAATCTTCATATTTCCCTCTCAAGAAGTGAAGATCAAGTCGCCACTTATTGGCCACAATTACGCCGGCAATAAAAGAAGTAGTGCCTTTAATATGGGACTTGCCACTGTTTAAATAATGCATAAGGGCCGACTCATTTTTACTCTCCACTATCTCAACAATTTTATCAAACTCTTTTTTGCGATCATTATCAAGCTCGCAGCTAAAAATTAACAAGGCGCTGCGCGAGGCCAACACCTCTTCGAGCACATAACCAATCTCTTTCACAATAGCAGGGTCTGGATCGGCAATTTGTACACATAACGCTTTAAAATCATCCGAAAGAGTTTGTAAAAACATCAAGTGTTGAAACAAACTGGCATCTTTATCAAAAGCTTCATCATGGATAAAGAAATCATCATCCTCATCACAAAATTCGTTGCGCATATAATCATCAACCGGCACCTTACCGAGTGGAGTTTCAAAAAATGAATTCGATGCCATTGGAAGCTTTTTATCAAGCTTTTTATCGTACGATTCTACCACCACAACTGTATCATAATTGGACATATCCAAGCGGCTGTAAATATCACATGCTCGCTCAAAATTGTTTTCATTAATTATTTCGGGGGCGAAAAGTAATCGAATGTCTTCATTAACTTCTCCATGGCGCTCCCGAGCCTTATCAAGCCCTTCTTGAATCTGCTCGCGAGAATACGATGTTATGTTCATAGAAATAGTTCTACTGTATTTTATTAATGATAATATGCGATTGCTAACCAGTTTTCCTTCGATCGGAAACTACAAATTTTAGCCCTTTTGTCATCATTTATTTTGGAAAACAAATGTTCTGTTTCTTGTTCTATATGCACCTCATTCATGTTCAACCGCAATCCCTGTCCGCGAAGTTTTATATAAGCTTCCTTGATCGTCCATAGGCGAATAGCGGGTATCCAATCCGCAATATTTTGTTCATCGGGATGACTTATACGGTGCTCGAGTTTAGAGGGAACAGATCGTTTCTCCGGTTCAAGATCAATGCCAATCGGTTGTTCGGCTGAAACCCCACAAAATACAAGGTCATCAGTATGAGCAATACTAACATAGTATTGCTGATCTTTGGTTTTACCATAGGGTTGGCCGAGTTCGTCCTTCAAAATTTCGAAATCATCCCCTACCCCCAATTGTCCTGATATTTTTTTCAGAGTTGTCCGTGAACTTACAAACTCGCGTTGACGCTTAAGGCTGTTACACTGCTCAAACTCCCGTCTTTCTGTTTGGCTAAGTGAATCTATGGTATCCAAAGAAACGGAGTCAATCTCCGACAGCCCAAACACGGCATAAAAAGGTATCAGTTCTTGGATTTCAGAAAATAGTTTACTCATTACATCCTTTTAGTCAATCAAAAACAACTGAAAATCTATAATTTAATACTCTTCTGAAACTATTAATTACGGTTAAGAAAAAAGTCACACTTTTGTGATGAATTCTTTATTTTTAGCGACTTAATAAACCTTAGTGAAAACGAAACAAATACCACTTTTCTCATGAGCAATACTGAGTCCTCAGTAAGCGAGCAACACGAAATACGTTTGGAAAAATTACAGGAACTCCGAGAGATGGGTTACGACCCCTATCCTTACGATTTTGAGGTAACCCATAAGAGTAAACAGATCCTGGAAAACCCAAAGCTTATTAAAAAAGACGATCAGGATGAAGAAGAGGTTGAGAAAGTATCCGTTGCTGGTCGTGTTATGACCCGACGTATTATGGGCGGATCGACATTCTTTAACCTCCAGGACTCAGAAGGCCAAATCCAAGTGTATATCCGCAAAAATGATGTTGGAAAAGAAGAATACAACGAGGTGTTTAAACGCCTGACCGATATTGGAGATATTGTAGGAATAAAAGGTCACGTGTTTAAAACAGGCACGGGCGAAACCACCGTTTACGCTAAAGAATTTATTCTGCTTAGCAAAACGCTCCGTCCTATCCCTCTTCCCAAAGAAGTTGAGGAAGATGGAGAAACAAAAGTGTATGACGCTTTTACCGATAAAGAACAACGCTATCGTCAGCGTTATCTTGATCTAATTGTAAATCCTGAAGTTCGAGACGTCTTTCAGCAGCGCACTGATATGGTGCAATCTATGCGCGATTTCATGAATGAAAAAGGTTATATGGAAGTTGAAACGCCTATTCTACAGCCTATTTACGGTGGTGCCTCAGCTGAGCCTTTTGTAACACATCACAACGCGTTGGATATGAAGCTGTACCTCCGCATCGCCAATGAGCTGTATCTAAAACGACTCATCGTAGGAGGATATGATGGCGTATATGAATTTTCAAAAGACTTCCGCAACGAAGGGCTCTCGCGTTTTCACAATCCAGAATTTACCCAGGTTGAGTTATATGTCGCTTACAAAGATTATAACTGGATGATGGAGTTTGTCGAAAATATGATTGAATCAGTAGCAAAATCTCTTCACGGATCTACAACTGTCACTGTTGGTGATAATGAGATCGACTTCTCAGCTCCCTGGCCACGCATTCCAATGTTTGAAGCCATTGAAGATGAAACTGGTAAAGATCTATATGACAAAGAGTTAAAGGATCTAAAAAATATTGCCGAAGAACTCGATGTCGAGATTGATGAAAGTTTTGGGAAAGGAAAAATAATCGACGAAATTTTTGGTAAATACGTTGAACCCAAACTTATTCAACCAACTTTTATTACGGATTACCCAATCGAAATGAGTCCGCTTGCCAAGAAGCATCGCGAAAAAGAGGGCCTCGTTGAACGATTTGAATGTATCTGCAATGGAAAAGAAATCGCAAATGCCTTTTCGGAGCTTAATGATCCGGTGGATCAACGAGAACGGTTTGAAGAACAGGCCCGACTGCGAGCAGAAGGTGACGAAGAAGCAATGACCATTGACGAGGATTTCCTACAAGCCCTTGAATATGGCATGCCGCCAACAGCTGGACTCGGTATCGGTATTGATCGACTTGCCATGATCATGACCGATTCTGACTCTATTCGTGATGTTCTTTTCTTCCCACAAATGAAGCCCGAAAAATAGTTATTTGTTAATTGTTGTGGTCATCGAACTTTTTTCAATGACCATTTAACGGTTAACGATTAACCAATAACAGACTGCATGAATTTCGAGTGGTATTTAGCCAAACGATACTTTAAGGGAAAAAGGAAAGGATCCCGGTTTTTATCCTTCATTAAAGTGATGGCTATTACCGGTGTGGCCGTTGGTTCGGCCGGACTACTTATCGCCCTATCAGTAGTCCACGGATTTAAATCCGTAATCGATAACAAAGTGCTTGGCTTTGCACCTCACGTAACGGTTACCTCCTTTAGTGGAGGGGGTATCAATCGGGCTGATACCTTGCTAAGTAAGATTGAAACCCATCCTGAAATAGACAAAGCGCAAGCTGTTATAAATGGCCAAACAATGATCCAGGGTGGAGATGATGTTACGGGTACCCTTCTTAAAGGTGTTGATAAAAGTGGGGACGTTACCGATATCAGAAATTATATAACTAAGGGTACTTATGATTTGGGGACCGATAGCACTGGTCTTCCTGGAATCGTTGTAGGTTCAAAATTGGCCCAAACCCTCAATGTTGATATCAATTCAACACTCACAGCCTATACGGTTGATGGGCTCCCCTCTCCTTTAAGTTCTCCCGAAATTCAACAGTTTAGATTAACGGGTATTTATCAAACGGGGATTGGGCAATTTGATGACGTGTTGGCCCTTGCTGCTCGACCGCATATCCGAAAATTCTTTTTGCAATCTCCCAACGAAGCCTCAGCTATTGAGATACGGCTCAATAATTCCTCTCAAATTGAATCTTTTGGTGAGAAACTTAACAGCGAGTTAAATTATCCCTACTTCTCCGAGACTATTTACGAACGATACAGCAATATTTTCGCCTGGGTAGACCTACAGGAACAAACCATCCCCTTTGTAATCGCTGTAATGATTATTGTAGCGGCCTTTAACCTCATTGGCACCGTGTTGATGATGGTGCTTGAAAGAACGCGTGATATCGGCATCCTTAAAACCATCGGTGCCAGTAACAGAAGTATCCGCGGCATCTTTTTATTAGAGGGATTATTTGTGGCCGTTACGGGATTACTTATTGGCATCACCCTATCTTTGGTTTTTGCTTGGTTGCAATCAACCTATCACATTATCCCTCTCTCCGAACAAAATTACTATATGGCCTACGCTCCCGTTGAGCCTCATATGCTTGATTTCGCATTGGTTGCCGGAATTACACTTCTCCTTTGTGCCCTAGCTTCCTGGCTGCCGGCTCGCATTGCGGCTAAGACTGATCCCCTCAAAGTGATTGCTTACGGACGATAGCGCTACTATTTCCATTACCAAAACTAAGAGTCACAATCAGAACGTCCTACACCTGCATTACCCCCGTTTTAAATTCCTCAATATCAGGATTATGGTCAGCACATTTGATAGCATGAGATATGCGATCACGCGTCTCAACTGGATTGATAATACCATCAACCCATAGACGAGCGGCAGCATAACGAACATCTGTCTGGTGTTCGTATCGTTCACTAATCTCCTTCATAATTTTCCGCTCTTCTTCTTCGGTAATCTCTTTGCCTTTCTTCTCCAGCGCCGACACCCGAATCTGAGTCAATACCTTGGCTGCCTGGGTCCCACCCATCACCGCAATCTGAGCCGATGGCCAGGCATACATGAAGCGCGGATCGTAAGCACGTCCACACATGGCATAGTTGCCGGCGCCATAACTATTTCCAACTACAATGGTAATCTTCGGTACCGTACTGTTCGAAACGGCATTCACCATTTTAGCACCATCTTTAATGATACCTCCATGCTCTGCCCGCTTTCCAATCATAAACCCGGAGACATCCTGTAAAAAGACAATGGGAATGTTCTTTTGATTACAATTCATGATAAACCGGGCAGCTTTATCAGCAGAATCTGAATAGATCACACCACCTACCTGCATTTCGCCCTGCTTGGTTCGTGTTACTTTTCGCTGATTCGCCACAATACCAACACTCCAGCCATCTACACGGGCAAAACCAGTAATAAGCGTTTGTCCATATCCCTTTTTGAACTCGGTAAAAGAATCCTCATCCACAATACATTCTAAAACCTTATTCATATCATAGGGTTTCGTGCGATCATCAGGGAAAACATCAAATATTTCAGTTGCATCACGCGCTGGTTCTGCTGATTCCTTTCGGTTAAATCCTGCTTTATCAAAAGGTCCAAGTTTATCAACGAGGTCACGCACGGTAGTAAGACATTCCTCATCATCCTCCATCTTGTAATCGGTCACACCACTTATTTCGGTATGCGTTGTTGCTCCGCCGAGGGTCTCATTATCTACATCTTCTCCAATAGCAGCCTTTACAAGGTAACTGCCCGCTAAAAAGACACTACCCGTTCCATCTACAATGAGGGCTTCGTCACTCATTATTGGCAAATATGCACCACCAGCAACACAGCTACCCATAATGGCGGCAATTTGGGGGATCCCTTCGGCACTCAGACGAGCGTTATTTCGAAATATGCGACCAAAGTGTTCTTTGTCGGGAAAAATCTCATCCTGCATGGGCAGATAAACTCCGGCAGAGTCAACTAAATATAAAATTGGTAATTTGTTTTCGAGTGCTATCTCCTGAGCCCGTAAATTCTTTTTTGCCGTAATAGGAAACCAAGCTCCTGCTTTTACAGTGGCATCATTGGCAATAATCACACAATCCCGTCCTGATACCGTCCCAATTCCGGTTACAACGCCGCCTGAAGGGCATCCGCCCTCGTCTTCATACATCTCATAACCAGCCCACAATCCCAGCTCATATAGCCGCGTGTTATCGTCAATTAGTAAATCGATACGTTCACGAGCAGTAAGCTTTCCCTTATTGTGCTGTTTCTTTATTCTCTTTTCACCACCGCCCTTTTTAATCTCCTTCTCAGTTTTATTAATCTCTTTGATGAGTGATTTTAAATCCTGTGGCGATGAACCTGTTGAATCTTGGGAACTCATAATTGTGATTTATTATTTAGGATAATAGTTGGCTTCAGTAAAGCGTTCCAAAAATAACGAAATTTAGCAATCTCAAAAGCATTGTTTCTATCTATTCCCCGAAAAGTTCTTTAATTTTCATTTTGAGATAAAAATCCTTTAAAAATTATCTGCTCGTGAAAAATATAAATACGTTCCTGGCATTTCCGATTGTCGTGATATTCTCATTGCTATCAGTTACTGAACTTTACGGTCAACGGAATATAAATTACCAAGATCTGGCTATGCGCCAGCAACAGCCACAGGCTTCATTCGATTATCTGACGCTGCCAGGCAATGATAATGAACTTGTACAATTTGTTGTCATCTTCCACCTTCCCTACAGTTCACTGCCTTTCAAGAAAAATAAAAACCGTTCATCCAACAATAACTATTTCAGCACAATGGATTTGATGCTGGAAGTTTTTAAAGCGGAGGACGCAAACTTTGACAAAAAGAAAAAAGAAAATATCTCATTAGAAGGTCTTGAGCCGGCGGGCCGTGCTTTTTGGTCGGATACTGTTTATGCCAAAGATTACGACAGCAGCCAATCCAGCGATGAATTTTTGAGCGGTTATATTAAGGTGAACTTAAAGCCCGACTCCTATAATTATGTACTACAAATGAAACGTGGTGATCAGACGGAAAGCCAAATATCACGAACACAGAAAATCACCATTCCCCCTTATAACGAAAAAAAGATGGGCAATATTCTTGTTAGTCCCACCTTTACTGAAAAAGAAAAGACCTCCCGTTTTATCTTGAACACCACTGGAAATACGATTGAATATGCCAAAGACTTTTTTGCCATTGCGTACCTTCCTCGGTATCAAGAGCAAGATTCGTATACCATGGAAATAA
>JBEPWP010000074.1:0-8046 GCA_041642355.1 Fodinibius sp.
TTTCTTTGAGCAGCTGATGAAGCTGTTGCACCCGTTTATGCCGTTTATCACCGAGGAAATCTGGCAACTTATCCGCTATCGCGATACCGACGAAGCAATGATTGTAGCTTCGTGGCCAGAATTTGATAAAAATTCTGTTTCTACGGATGACCGTAATCTTTTCGAATCCATTCAAAAGATGATCTCATCAATTAGAAACATTCGGGCCGAATTTAAGCTGAGTCCGAATGATGAAATCGATCTACTAATCAAGGCTAAGGATGAAAAAACGGCCAAAGCATTAAGCGAAAATGAGTGGATCTTCCGCAAGCTTCAGTCTATTGATACTTTTGAAGTAGCAGCTGACTTAGAAAAACCCGAAACATCAGCATCGGCCGTTATTCAAGGTACCGAACTATTTGTACCCCTTGAAGGACTTATTGATCTGGATAAAGAACGTGAACGAATTCAGAAAGAAATTGATCGCCTCGAAGGATTTTTAAAATCTATTGAGGGCAAGTTAAACAATGATGGATTCGTTAATAATGCACCGGAGGATGTGGTTCAGCGTGAGCGGGATAAAAAAGAAGACACCGAAACGAATCTCAAAAAACTTCGCGAAATTTTAGAAGAACTCGATTCGTGACATCTATCCCTGATAAGAATAGCTTCACGTTTAGCGGTATTGGGAGATCTAATAACAACAAGATATTTAGTTTTTTAGCATTTTATGCCAAAGGAACCGGATTTTATTCATGATTTAAATGAGCAGCAAAAGCGAGCTGTACGTCACGGCGAAGGTCCCCTATTGATTGTGGCCGGGGCCGGGAGCGGAAAAACACGCGTGCTTACCTATCGCATTGCCTACCTTATTCATCAAAATATGGCAGCGCCCAACGAAATTTTGGCGCTTACTTTTACCAATAAGGCAGCCAAAGAAATGCAACAGCGGATTGGCCAGCTCATTGGTGATGAAGCCAACCGCCTATGGATGGGAACCTTTCATTCGGTATTTTCCAAAATCCTGCGGTTTGAAGCCGAAAATATTGGTTTTAATTCCGATTACTCCATCTATGATACCGAGGATTCGAAGAATGCCATCAAGCAAATTCTTCGGGAAAATAATTACGATCCCAAAGAGATTAAACCGCGGATTCTTCAGCGCCGTATCAGCGATGCGAAAAATGAGCTCATCAATCCCGATCATTACAACGAAAAGTTTGTCCACAGTACGCTTGATGATATCACGGCCCGTATCTATAAAATTTACGTAGAGCGCCTGAAGCACAACAACGCTATGGATTTTGATGACCTGCTCATCAAGCCGATAGAGCTTTTTAATAAGCATCCTGATACACTTGAAAAGTACCAAGATCGCTTTAAGTACATTATGATTGACGAGTACCAGGATACCAATCATGCCCAGTACACGGTGACAAATATGCTGGCAGACAAATACGAAAACCTCTGTGTTGTCGGGGATGATGCGCAGTCTATCTACTCGTTCCGTGGTGCTGATATTCAAAATATCCTGGATTTTAAGAGCGATTACGAAGATGCTGTTGAAATTCCGCTGGAGCAAAACTATCGCTCGACCAAAGCCATCTTGAAAGCTGCTGATTCCATCATCAAAAAGAACACCCAGCAGCTTGATAAAACACTGTGGACCGACAACAATATGGGTGATACCATCACCGTGCTCGACAACTATGATGAGCGTGATGAGGCTAACAGGGTCGCAAATTACATCCAGGATTTGAAGATGCGCAAAGGGTATGACTATAGCGATTTTGCCATCCTGTATCGAACGAACTACCAAAGTCGCGTTTTTGAGGAAACCTTTCGCAGAAAGGGCGTAACTTATCAGCTTGTGGGTGGACTTTCGTTCTATCAACGTAAAGAAATTAAAGACGTACTGGCATATTTGACGCTGTTGGTAAATCCCGATGACGATACCAATTTGATGCGCATTATTAACGAACCGTCGCGGGGTATTGGCCAAAAATCGCTTTCCGACTTAATGAATCGTGCCCGACAGACAGGACAATCGCTCTGGCGAATCCTTGAAAATGTGGAGTCGATTGACCTGTATAGCCCGGCTAAAAATAGCGTCAAGGATTTTGTGCGCATGATTAATGGGTTAAAGCAGGAACTTGCCAATGGAACAGAATTATCGGAGGTAACCAAACAACTGTTGGATGAATCTGGTTACATGAAGTCGCTAGTAGAAGAGAATTCTCCCAAGTCAATGACACGACGAGAAAATATCCTCGAACTACAAAATGCGATCTCCTACTTTGAGAAAAACAATAACAACCCTACCCTCTCCTCTTTTCTGCAAGAAATAAGTCTTATTACTGATACTGATAAATATGATGAGGATAAACCGGCCGTTACCATGATGACGGTACATGCGGCAAAAGGACTCGAATTTCCTGTAGTTTTTATTGTGGGATTGGAAGAGGAGCTCTTTCCCGTTGGAAGTCGTAATAACGAAGACGTAAACATAGAGGAAGAGCGTCGCCTATTCTATGTAGCTATTACGCGAGCAGAACAAGAACTCTTTTTTAGCCATTGCCGCAGCCGCTATAAATATGGTGAAGAGCAAAGAAAAGCGAGATCACGTTTTCTTGATGAAGTAAGTTCTGATGTTGTTCGCACTGAAACAGGATCATCCATCAATCAAGATAAAAACAGATTTTCCGACAATAAAAACGGCAATAGTTCAAATAATAGCGATACAACGGTAGAATACGACTGGAAAAAACCGCTGTATGACAAAAATAATCGTTCATCACATACACAGATTCACTACGATAATCCTGATGAGGATCCGTTCCAGGTAGGGGCAAAAGTTGTTCACAATGTCTTTGGACCAGGAAAAATTATAAGTCGCAGCGGAAAAGGCGAAAGAACCAAAGTTGTTGTATTTTTTAAAGAACGCGGACGAAAAACACTCATGCTTCGTGCAGCAAAAATGCAGGTTGTTGGATAATAAATTCAGTTCCGGCACATAGGTTCAGCACATGAAAACAAGATTTTTAAACGGTTTGTATTTCAGGCTTATAGCTCAGGCAACCGTAGCATTACTGCTTCTGATAACAGCCAGTGTTTCTATTACCGTGCAAGCACAACCGGTGCTTAATGCCCAAAGTACGGCTCTCGGTGGTGGCGGCACGGCATATCTGACCGGAAATGAAGCAATATTTTGGAATCCAGCTAACATGGCAATAAACGATCGTCATGGTACAATCCATATAAATCTGGGCCAAACAGGTATTTTATACGAACCGGTGCTCTCTTCTGATATAGCCGGCGAACAGTTTTTCAACTTTACTGACAGCTATTTTCCTTACGAACCAAATTCAGTAGCGATCACCTCGGCGCAGCGCCAAACTATCCTTGATGAAAATTATCCCCGCCAAAGATTAATTTCTCAACATCAAACACGAACAGATCTTATGCTGGGAGGGATTTCATGGTATCGAGATAATGAGACATTTTCTATTGCAGCAAGAGCCCGTTACTCTTCTCGCATTGAAGTTGGTAGAGGTTGGTATTCTGATGAATATGTAGAGCGAGGAGATCAACAAACTCGCGATTTCACTCTCGACCAGCATGTTAGTAAAAACCTGGAAATTGCATTTGGGTATGGACGTGAGTTTACCTTTTTCGAAGGGTTATTTTCGAGATTGAGTAAATTGTATGTAGGCTTTTCTCCAAAATTTATAATTGCCGGTCCCCGTTTTAGTGCTACCCATCATGGACAGCAGCAACGTCCTGATGAGAATACCCCATCTGAATATCTTACCAACTTTTCATATCAATCCTCGGGTGAATATACGCGGATGACCAAAGATTACATTTCTTCCGGCGATCCAGAAGCTGCCATTGAAAGTAATTTAGATAAGAAGTTCAATTTTGAGCCTACAGGTTACGGGGCAGCTTTCGATTTTGGTCTAACCTATCTTATCCCCATTGGCAGTGAGCTGAATATCGTTGAAGATAATCCAGAAGAATCAGTCGTTGGTAAATCACTGCGGATATCGGTTTCATTTAATGATATAGGCATGATCCGGTACTCCGATCAGCCATTTTCCATGTCTGTGTCCAAAGATACTATGCAAATTGATCGAGAACGTCCCAAGCAAGACATGTTTATTGGGTCTGGCGGTCAATACCTAAGCTACTTTGATCAGGCATCACAGGTGAGAAATCCCTTAAATGGGGTACAAAATTACAATGAGAGTTCTTTTTCAGCACTTACCCCCGCCTCATTGAATAGCGGAATACTGTTGGATCTGGAGAGAATTAAATTGATGGGGGATCTCACAGTAGGACTCAACAACACAGCTTTAACCAATACAAAGCTAGCTATGCATCTTGGTATAGAGGTGCGCCCTATTCAAAAAATACCCTTGCGAATGGGGACAAGATTAGCAGCAGGATTACCGGCTCATGTTGGTATTGGAACTGGCTATGAGAGTCGATATTGGGATTTTAACGTGGGTACACAAATCATATTTCGCTCCCATACCCTCACCACAGAATTTGTCGGGGGCGCTTTTGCAGGCCTTCAATTTCATCTATAAATGCCGTCAATTCTGTCAAGCTGTCAAGGTCACTACTTATAATGGTATCAAGTTGCTATTTTGCCAGTAAATATGACTAATTGGTAGGTTGTATAAAGTTGGCTCTTTATTTGCATCAATGTAATACAACAAGAAAAAATATAGATTTAAATAATTGCATATATGAAGAACATCTTCGATAACATGGCCAATTTTGAAGATATTCAAGATCAATTTGACGATTTTGAACAGGCTATTCCCCTGATGTCTGAGGAGGAAGAAAAGGAATTAACACAATCAGAAGTACCTGATGAGCTTCCTATCTTACCACTCAAGAATACGGTTCTGTTTCCCGGTGTTGTAGTACCCATTACTGTGGGGCGCGACCGGTCCCTTAAATTGGTAAAAGAGGCTTACGAATCTGACAAAACCATTGGGGTTGTAAGCCAAAAGGATGAAGATGATGAAGATCCCGATGCGAAGGATCTTTTTCAGGTTGGTACTGTAGCCCAAATCCTTAAGCTTATTAAGATGCCGGATGGCAGCAAGAGTATCGTCATCCAAGGGAAAACAACCTTTAAAATAGATGAATTTTTACAGAAAGATCCCTATTTCAAGGCCACGGTTGAGCCTTATCGCCAAGAGATGGATATTGAAGGCGTAGAGCTGGATGCCTCTATCCGATCGGTAAAAGAAACAGCCCAAAAGATTGTAAACCTATCGCCCAACATTCCTTCTGAGGCGTCTGTTGCAATAAACAACATAAATAGCCCCAACTTTCTACTGAACTTTATTTCATCGAATCTAAATGTTTCCACTTCTGACAAGCAAGAAGTGCTGGAGATCCGCAAATTTTCTGAGCGGATGGAACAGGTTATGGAATTTCTCAACAAAGAGCTCCAGGTTCTTAATTTAAGTGAGGAAATTCGAACAAAAGTTAAGTCGGATATCGACGAGCAACAGCGCGACTTTTACCTGCGTCAGCAGATGAAAGCAATACAGGAAGCGCTGGGCGAAGACGGAGAGCAGCAAGAAATTGCATCTCTGCGTAAGCGTGCTAAGGAGAAGAACCTCCCTGAAGAAGCGCAAGAAACCGTTGAAAAAGAGCTGAAACGACTGGAACGTACTCCTAATTCATCTCCCAATCACGGTGTCATCCACAATTATATTGAGTGGATTTTAGACCTTCCCTGGGAAAAATATTCTGATGATAATCTGGATCTGGAAAATGCACAGGATGTCCTTGACGATGATCACTATGGCCTAGACAAGGTAAAGAAACGTATCATTGAGTACTTGGCTGTTCTTAAGCTCAAGAAAAATATGAAGGCGCCTATTCTCTGTTTCTATGGCCCTCCTGGTGTTGGTAAAACCTCACTTGGTAAATCTATTGCCCGGGCGCTAAATCGTAAATTTGAACGGTTTAGCCTTGGTGGCATTCATGATGAAGCAGAAATTCGTGGACACCGTCGCACTTATATTGGTGCACTGCCAGGTCGCATTTTACGTGCGATGAAAAAAGCCGGTACAGGAAACCCGGTAATTATGCTCGATGAAATTGACAAGGTAGGATCCGATTACAGAGGTGACCCCACTTCTGCCCTGCTCGAGGTTCTTGATCCCGAACAAAACGACAGCTTTGCGGACAATTACCTTGAGTTAGAATATGATCTTTCGAATGTCCTCTTTATTGCCACAGCAAACTCGCTTGATACTATCCCGGCTCCGCTGCGCGATAGAATGGAGATCATTAACATAAGCGGGTATACGCTGCAAGAAAAGACGCAGATTGCCAAGGAACATCTGATGCCTAAGCAGATTAAGGAAAACGGGCTCACCGATGAGCAAATTGAAATAAAGGATGAGGCTATCGAGCAAATTATTGAAAAGTATACTCGCGAATCGGGTGTTCGATCGCTCGAGCGCGAAATTGGTTCCGTTTGTCGGGGCGTAGCTGCTAAAATTGCCAAAGGAGAAGAAGGTAAACATGTTGTGGAAGCCGACGATCTCCAAGAATATCTTGGCAAGCGTAAATACTTCTCAGAAGTTGCAGAACGTACTAAAGTACCAGGCGTAGCTACTGGTTTGGCTTGGACCCCCTACGGTGGGGATATCCTGTTTATTGAGGCCAGCGTATCTAAAGGTAGCGGTAAACTACATATTACCGGTCAGCTGGGTGATGTCATGAAAGAATCGGCTATGCTGGCAATGTCGTACCTGAAAGCACATTCTGATGAATTGAATATCCCTGAAGAAGCCTTTAAATACTGGGATCTCCATATTCACGTGCCCAAGGGCGCCGTGCCCAAAGACGGACCGTCGGCCGGTGTATCAATTTTCTCGGCCGTAGCATCCATCTTTACCCAGCGCAAAGTAAAAGGAACACTGGCCATGACGGGTGAAATAACCCTGCGCGGGCTTGTTCTTCCAGTTGGTGGCATTAAGGAAAAAGTACTGGCCGCTAAACGTGCCGGTATTGAGAAAGTACTGCTACCAAAAAAGAATGAAAAAGATGTAGCTGAAATTGAAGAAGATGTGCTCGGTGATCTCAAAGTGAAGTATCTCGAACGCATGGATCCGCTGCTGGATATTGTACTCGAAGATGAGCCGGTACGCGATCCTACAAAGCGTTTTGAAGTAAGTGATACTTACAAAAAGAAAACTGGAGAAAACTCCGAGTCTACCGACTCCACGGAAGAAACCATCGTAATGGAATAAACGAAAAGGTAATACATTGAAAAGTCGTCTCGATTTATCGGGGCGACTTTTTTATTTTAGGATTCCAATAATTTCAAACTAAATCATGTAAGTTTGCCCAAAGAAGGACGTATTGTAGAATCTACCGGACGATGGTATAAAGTTTCTTATGCTGAGGATAGCGAAATCCAGACCATCAATTGCCGATTACCAGGTAGATTTCGCCTTAAGGACCATGATTTGACGAATCCCATTGCTGTTGGCGACTTGGTTGAGTTTGAAATTAATGATGACGGTTCAGGTAGCATTGAAAAGATTAAAGATCGCGAAAATTACCTGATCCGTCAATCTACCCACCACCAAGAGGAACAACAGATACTGGCAGCTAATATTGATCGCGCCTACGCAGTTCAATCCGTTAAAAAGCCTCGAATAAAACAGGGATTCTTTGATCGCTTTCTGGTAACCTGCGAGGCCTATCAAATCCCAGCATCAATCATTATAAATAAAATGGATTTGGCTAACGAGAGCGCCAATGCCTATGTCGATTCAATTGCTGATCTATATGATTCACTGGGATATTCCGTCTTTAAAACCAGTATTAAAGACGAGAACTCCCTTGAACTATTAAAAGAAGATCTTAAAGATAATACCTCCGTCTTAATTGGTCCCTCTGGCGTTGGAAAAACGAGTCTACTAAATAGTATTGATCCCAATATCAACCGCAAGGTAGGCGAAGTCTCCACTTTTAATGACAAGGGGAAACACACCACCACGTTTGCCAAACTCCTACCCCTCC
>JBEPWP010000075.1:0-8005 GCA_041642355.1 Fodinibius sp.
CACCCTGGTACGAAAATGCAATTGTAGAGCCGTCGGGACTTATGGAAGGAAATCGGGCAAATGGCTCATCCGATTGTGCAAGTGAAGTGGTGAAAAATAAACATGCTAGGCCAACGGTAAGAAGTAATTTTTTCATAGTCTAATGGTTTATTAAAAGGTCTGGATAGCTTTTGATTGATGAATATTATTAAAACAACATTATTTATAGGGATTCCTATTATGTAAGAGTTTTCAAACAGAAGCAAATTTGTAAACGTATAAATAAGTAAAATCTAAAATCAATAGTATCCTTCCACTAGTCGATTTTAAGATCTAAAAGCTTATTAAACTGTAGCAGGAGCCGTTCGGAGGTAGATAAATTTTGCATTTCATCCCGTACCTGAACGGCAATCTTTGGATTGTCTGTAATAATGCCATCTACATTATATTCAATCATATTTGCCATTATATTAGGACGGTTAATAGTCCATGCATAAACATCTAGACCTTGTTGTTGTGTTTGGTTGATAAGCGACGGTGTAATTGCTCTATAATTTATTGCTAATAGATCAACGGGAAGCCGACTTTTATTACCTACAGAAAAGGCGGATACGTAGCCGACGGTAATATCCGGAGCCAATTTTTGGATTAGCCGAATAGTGTCGAATTCCATAGACATGATTATGACGTTATTTTCCATCGATTTCCCTTGAATAGTTTCAACAACTTTACGAGCTAATATCTCTGTTGGTTGTTTTAGTTCTATCATCAATCCAATATTACCACGGCTGGCAGTTAAGAATTTGTCCAGAGTATGGATTTCTTGTCGGGAACTGTTTTCCCTCTTAAGAATCTGTTGTAAGAGTTTATAATCTGTTTCAGATATAGGGGCCGGATTATTGGCAATACGCATAAGATCGAAATCGTGTGTAACTACAACTATGCTATCGCGGCTTAGCTGGACATCAATCTCGGCCCACTCTGCTTTAGTTTGCATGGTAAGATCCAAGGCTTGAAGCGTATTTTCGGGAGCAGGACCTGGCCCGGCACGATGTGCTGCTATTTTAACTTGGTTGTGCTTGCCCTCGGGGATCTGTTCTATCATATAACCACTGAGAACAAAACTGATGAAAACCAGACCTCCAATTACTGGAAAAAGTAAGGTTGGTCGGACGATTTTTTTTAAAATTGAGCCAAGTTTTTTGAATTTATATCGAGAACGAGGGGTCGAAGGAGCATGGAGTTGTTGGACATCCTGGAAGTATAGCTTTGTAATAAGTGTTGATACGTACGAAAACCCCAGAAAAGAGATGATAGCATCAAGTAAGAGGGAGGCTACCAAATAGATTCCTGTTGTAAAAGCGATGATTTGTAAGCTATTTGTGAAATCACTAATCCAGCTGATTATCCAAAAGGACACCCCAAAAAGAATAGTATCTGCTATAAATCGAATAAATGCCCAAAAACTAACAGCAGTAATAACGGCTTTCAGAAGTTTTTTTGATTTTTGAATACCAATTTTCCAGGCATACTGTAACGATTCGTTGAGAGATTTTTGACTGTAAAGATATGTTGGCAGTGCAAACATAAACCGACCGAATAAATAGATGATTCCCGATAGCCAGGCTAACCCCCAAATTGCAGATATTACGACAGCAATGCCCCATTCGATTGGAGTTGCTGAGAGGTAATAATTAATATCATAGCTATCCAGTAATAACTCATATATTAATGCTAAACCTGCTGCCAGTGGTAATAACAGAAGCAGTACTGTTGCTACAATAACCAAACACAGCCGAAATAATAGGTGGGTTTTACTAAGGATACGGAATGTAATACTTCGAAAATTTACCACTTGCTTATTAAAGTCATCAGCTACAATCTGGAAAATTCCGGTAAACCGAAGTATCCAGCCTGTAAGAGTGAGAGTAGCACCAAGTAAAATGTAGCCTATGCCAATAGGCGATAGGAGCCATGAAATGAGCTGTTCATTTCCAATGATAAGTTGACCATTGCGGAAAAATTCAAGTCCCAATACTGCGGATGAAATAGGAGCTAAAATAATGGCAATGATTCCCCATATGAGAATGGTCCACGCTGCCATCGGTTTCCATAGATGGATAACACGTCGCCAGGTAGAGCGTATGAGGTTTGAGTGTAAAACTTTTTGAACAAATTTATTCATCAGTTCAATGATAAACATTGACTGACAAAAACCCATTCTCTGATAAAGTTTATTGGGAACTGAGATGATGATCGTTTTTCAATCAAAAGAAAAAGGCAGCCCTTTGGTTAGGACTGCCTTTTAACACAATGGGGATTGTGTTAGCCGTTAAAATAGACTGTGGATTATAACATATCCACAGTGCGTTTAGAAAGATATGTTATTCGGCTACTTCCAGGTATTCACTTGCCGGACTAGAACTGTTTTCTTTGGTGAAAAAGAATTCAAACTTTTGGTAATCGCTTTCTGAGTTTGGCCAAATGAGAGTTCCTCCCAGCTGCATAGCAAGTGTTTCTATGAGGATATTGTGCAGTGAATTATTGTTTTTAACTTCATTGGGGCAGTTTACGATTCGATCACCCTCAATAATTAGATGTACTTTGTTGCCGAATTCACGTACCTGAATATCAATAGAAGTATTTTTTCCTTCATCAGTGAAATTAAATATGAGTGAAAGTACTTCATTCAATAACAGACCGCTGGGAATAGACTGATTGATGCTTAGGGAAAGTTCCTCAGTGGGAATGTTAACCTGGACGTTGCTTTTATCCCGTTGGTTTTGAATCATCCGGGTGTTTGCCAATTCTTGAAGAAAGTTCGTGAAGGGAATATTTGTTAGATTTCCATTTTGATACAGTACCTCGTGGATTGAGGCAATGGTCATAATTCGATTCTTAATATTCTTCAATTCCTCTTCCAATTTTTTGTCATCAGCGTCAAAAAGCTGTAGTTCAACCAGGCTGCTAACGAGCGCCAGGTTATTTTTAACCCGGTGGTGCAACTCTGAAAGGAGAGCTTCCTTTTCTTGCAGAGTCTGTTTTATTTTTTCGCGATAGTCGTGCTGGGTGGATACATCGACGTACATGCCATAGATGGCAATAATTTCATCCTCTAGCTTAACGGGCACGCTCCCGATTAGAACCGGAACTTCTTCTCCATTTTTATTAATTCGAATGGTCTCCGTTTGCAGGCTTTTTCCATTTTGGGTTGCCAGTGAAATGCCCCTGGCTTCCTGCTGCATGTCTGTGGGCACTAACAGCGAATCAATATCTTTCCCAAGAGCTTCTTCCTGGTTGTATCCAAAAACTTCTTCAAAGCTGTTATTCACTTTTTGGATGTTGTTTTCGTTATCAACAATCGTGATGCCTACCGGGGAATTGTCAAAAAGCTGTTCCATCATAATTTGATGGCGGCGATTTTCACGTTCTATCTTTTTACGTTCGGTAATATCAATGCCGGTAGCTACAATATATACTTTACCATCCTCAACAAATCGCTTTCCAAAAAATGAATACTCTTTTATTTGATCATTTTTTGCAGTTAATTTGGTCTCAACCGATATTTCACCTTCCTCAATACATTGATTAATATATTGCTGAGTTTGCCCTTTATATTCGTCAATAATAAAGTCGGTTGCTTTTTTCTGAGTTAGTTCCTCGGCGCTGTATCCAAGGGTCGTCACCATATTCTCATTCCAGCGGATGAAGTTGCCTTTTCGATCCATCACAAAAAATACACCGGGAATACTGTTTAGGGCCGACTCGGTAAATTGCTTGGTTTGGTAGAGATCACGTTCAACCTCTTTACGACGGCTAATATCGTGAAAGGTGATAATAGCACGTAATTTGCCGTCGGGATTTCGGTAAGTCCGCGAGGTGGTTTCGGTGGGAATGATATTACCTTGTTTGTCGATAAAATCAAGCTCAAGGGCATAGGTTCCCGATTTTTTTCGTTGATCTAAAGCCGCTTTATAATTAGGATCTTCAACATTTATAACCGAATCCAGCGAACGATTTATGAGCTCATTTTGACTCCATGTTAAAATATCGCTAGCCATTTGGTTGGCTTCTAAAATATTACCTTTGGCATCGGTAATAAATATACCGTCAAGGCTCTGTTCAAATTTAACTGCAAAGCGGTCTTCATGTTCTTGCTTTTCATATTTGGCTTTCATCGAGGCTGTAATGTCCTCATGGATCATGACAAAGTTTGATTCATCCTCGTTACATGGACGGATCGTTAAGTTAAACCAAAACGAATTTGTATCAGTCTTAAGGGGATAGGTGAGGGTAAAAGATTTTTTGCTTCCATTTAGTACTTTCTTAAATCCCAGTAAAAACTTAAGAGCATAATCATCTCCCACCTCAATCGCCTTCTGCAGAATTTCAAAATAATTTACGCCAGTATCTGGACGCTTAATTTCGGTGGATTCGTCATCAAAATTTTGCCATGCTTCATTATAATCTACAATAGTGCCGCTCCCATCAACGATAGCGACATGTGCAAGCAGGCTATCAAGAAAAGTTTTCGATATATTGACGTTCGAAAAATTTGAATCAGTCATAGTACTCGGAATTGATGATTATGTGCCGATAACATCATCAATTTTTGTTGGTCACAAAACACGTGAAAAGCCTAAATTTAAAATACCCTAAAAAACGTAGTGGGCTTTAGGTAGATTTTGCAATAATATACTCCGTGCCGGTAGCCACTTTTTGCACGGCTTCAACCAGGAGGTCTTCCGAAAGGTTGTTTCTGATGTATCCTGTTGCCCCTGCATTAATCATCGGCTTAATAAGTGTTTTGTTAAGATAGGAGTGTATGACAAGTAGTGGGATGCCGGGGAAATGGTCGCGTATTTGGGAAATTACTTTTGTAGAAGCTTGTGCATAATCTTCCAAATTGGCAATAAGGAGGTCATATTCTGATCCTTCTTCATGAATACTGTTTAACTTATTCAAGTCTGAATGCAGGTGTGCCGACCAGTTATTGATCGATTGGAGCATCGATTGAACAGTTGTAGTAATAGAAGATGATTTGCCAAAGAGTAGTATTTGCATACCGTAGAGTAGTTAAGATGATATATCTTAACCTACTATTTTTAACATAGGTTTGATATAACTTGAAAAGCCTATTTTGGGTGATAGGTAAAAAGGCCTATTGGTTGGGAGATATAAAATGAATTATCTTTTAGCCTACGAAATGAAGTGTGCAGTTAGGCAGGGTAAGTGCGCCTACTTTACTCGATATCTACCAAGTCATGTTTGATGGCATACGTGACAAGGCCAGCTGTATTTTTAGCACCTGTTTTTTGCAGCAGGTTTCGGCGATGGGCATCAACGGTACGAGTGCTTATATAAAGCTCCTCAGCAATTTCTTGATTGGTATACTGTTCTACAATCAGCTCAAGCACTTCTTTTTCACGATTGGTAATATTTCCGGGATCAGAATTTTCTTCTTGCGTAGTGCCCTTTACCAGGTCCATCATCACACTTTGAGTGGCATCGTCACTGAAATAGTGTTTGCCGTCTAATATTGTCGTAATGGCATCGACAAGCTCAATTTTGTCGGAACTCTTAAGGATATAGCCCGATGCTCCGGCTTCAATCATCTGGCGAATATGTTGATCCTCATCCATCATGGTGAGGGCCAATACTTTAATTTCCGGAAATGATTCTTTGATTTTTTGAGTCGCCTCAATGCCATTCATCTCTGGCATGTTAATATCCATGATAATCAAATTGATATCGTGCTTTTCGCAAGCCTCAATAGCTTTGACCCCATTTTCAGCTTCAGCAATAATGGAAAAGCCTACCTCATCTTCAAGTAACATTTTTATCCCATCGCGAACAATATCATGGTCGTCCGCTAGCAAAATTTTGATATCAGCCATGATCCGTATGGTTAGATTTCAGATTATCAATTTCTGGAATGATGATACTTGTTTTCATCCCTTTTCCGGGCTCTGAATTGATATCAAGGGATCCTTTCAGGCTGCTAACTCTTGTTTTAATACTTCGCAATCCCAAGCCAGTTTCCTCATCCTGTTCATTCAGTTGTGCCCCAATCCCATTGTCTTTGATCATCAGTTTAAGTGAATCGTCTTTCATTTGCAATCGAATATCTATTTTCGAGCATTCTGCGTGACGAATAGCATTGGTGATAATTTCCTGGAAAATGCGATAGATATTAATTTCGGCCCGATTATTTAACTGAAGCTGGTCGCAATTATGAGTGAACCGAAAGTTGATATCGGTACTTTTCCTGAAATTTTTAATAAGGTTTTCAAGTGCAGCGATAAGTCCGTAATCTGAAATTGCCTTGGGCATTAAGTTGTGAGCAATACTTCGGGTTTCAGAGAGGGCATTTTTAAGCAACGACACGCCGGTCTCAAACTGGTTTTGTCGTTTTTTGGTTAATTTTTCGATGTCGGTTTTTGCTGACTGTAGATTCATATTAGCCGCTACCAAGTATTGCCCAAGTCCGTCGTGCAGCTCGTGCGCAATACGTTTTCGTTCCCTATCTTCACCCTCGATAACCGATTGGATAATTTTTTCTTGCATTTTCTTTTGTTCGGTAACATCGTTGATTAAAACCAATCGGTAATGTTGGCCGTTATGGTATTTAACATCAGCGGCAGAAAGTTCAACAGTGATTTCTGTTCCGTCCTTTTTTAAGTGGGTCCATTCTTCGGAATACGATTCGCTCCCTATATTTTCTTTTACATTCTGCCTTAATGCCTTGATATCTTTTTCGGGACGAATATCTAATAGCGTCATATTTAAAAATTCTTCTTCGGTATATCCATAGTGGCTGATGGCAGCTTGATTTATCTCCACAAATTCAAGTGTTTCTGGATCATAAATCCACATGGGTTCGGGATTGTTTTCAAACAAGTGCCGGTATTTCTCTTCAGATTCAAGAAGCTGCCGTTCCGCTTTTTTGCGGTCGGTGACGTCATCCATAGCACCTACCATTCGTAGGGGATTGCCCTCATCATCGCGAATAATGATAGCACGATCTACAATATTTGCTATAGACTCATCCGACTTTATTATCCGATATTCTTCTTCCCATGTTTTGGCATCCGATTTCAATGCGTTTGTTGAGCTTTTTGAAACTTTTTCACGGTCTTCGGGATGTACTATTGTTTTCCAAATATGATAATTTTCATGTAAGTCTTTCCGCTCATAACCAAATATTTCATTAAAACTTTGGCTCCACCACAGTTCTTTTTTATTAAAGTCGAGGTCCCAGATAACATCACTGGTTGTTTGTGCAACCAGCTGGAAACGTTGCTTTTCCTTTTTTAGCTCTTTTTCTAATTTCTTGCGCTCTGTAATATCCCGGACAACACTAACGGCTTTATTGACTTCTCCATCTTCGTCATATACTAGTGTTACCGTATGATCGGAATAAAAAGGAGTACCATCTTTTCTTTTCATCTTAAATTCCGTTTGGAATACCCCGTTTTCTTCAAGAGCTTTGGCGCCTATTTCATCAAATTTCTGATAACTCTCATCATCGACATGAAGTTTTCTAGTGGAGCTTCCGATTAGCTCAACTTGGTTATAGCCAAAGATTTTTTCTGCGGCACTGTTGCAATCTACAATGGTACGGGTTTGCGGGTCAAGGACAATAAGGCTCGACTCAAGGCTCTCAAAAATCTTTTTAAGTAGTTCTCTGGATTCCCTGATCTTGGCCTGTGAAGCCTTAATTTCGGTCATGTCGATTCCAATACCTACGGAGGTGTTGTCGGTCAGTCGAATGTCCGTCCAGCTAGTGGGGATTTTATCTCCCTTTTTTGTCGTCAAGGTGAACTCTTTCCAGCCTACTCCCGGATTATTCATAAAGTCCACAGCCTTTTTTCGGGTTTCTAAGTCTGGATAGACTGCTTCCAGAATATTAATATTCTGTTCGGTAATTTCTTCGTTGGTCCAGCCGGTTACTTTTTCAAACTCTTTATTAACCTCAAAAGCCTCCAAATTGGGATCGTAAATCGTAATAAGAATGGGGATCCGC
>JBEPWP010000076.1:0-7889 GCA_041642355.1 Fodinibius sp.
ACCTGAAAGATGTTCTGAAGACGATGGATTCGGACGAAACGATAAAACAGCTTTATCGCATTGATGCTGAAACTGGAAAGCTAAAGTGGGAATCAAAATATAAAGGCCGCGAAGATCAGATAGAACAGTTGCAGTTACGTGACCAGTTGGCATTGCTCTATTTTAGTGGAGGATCATTGGAACTTTTCAACCTCGAGAATGGAGATCGTTTTTTTGGAACCCGTGATGAATTTGGAATGGCAGATGCCAAGGTAGCAAGTGCCGTATCGTCAACAAATACCTTGGAGACATCTGAAACGGCTATGCCTGTTATTCAGGGGAATGAGGTATATGCAATAAATCCGACCGGGGAAGTTAATACGTTTGCGTTGGATGACAAGGTGTTGACAAAATTTAATTATCAAACCGGTGAATTACTGTGGACTTCACCGGTTCTTGAGAAAACCCCTGATGTGCATGATATTCATGTTACTGATCAATTGGTGATTATCACTATCCCCGGCGGCGGGAATGTGGCTGGAGGATCTAAGCATCCCGGCTTATACGCTTTTGACAAAGAATCGGGAGAGCGAGTTTGGCACTTCGGCAAACAATTAGATAAGCATTACACTACAAACTCTATTATTAAGGAAAATCATATATGGACCGGAGCCGATAATGCTTTATATAAAGTGAGTACAGAAAATGGAGAGTTGATGGAGGATTATCAATTTGATGAATTTGATCTTGGAAACATTAATGAAATCAAGGAAACAGTCGGTAGCGAACTTGCTCTTATTGGGTTCAAGAACATGGCAGTAGTAGATAACAATAGACCGGACTCACTTTTTTACGGTGATATTGATGGTCGTGTTAGGGATTGGACCGGCAATGATAATCGATTGTTGGTTAAAGGAGAAAAAGTGATATCCAGTCGCGAAACATTATATGTGTTTGATTTAGGTGACGCCACACTCATTGCGGATTTTCCCTTATCCGCACCTGATAAAAAAATATACGGTGATCTGGCTGCTCGTGGTTTCATACCGATTGATGATTTTAAAAAGGTATTGCTCATTGATGACCGTGGAATTACAGCTTATCAGTTATAGTTTTTTTACACTTATTGAGTCTTGAGTCCCCGTTTAATAGACGGGGACTTTTTTTGTAGCCCTAGAAGGTCTTGTAAACTTAATATATTTTAGGATCTTTTATCTATAGTATTCCTTTCTTATCTGACTTTTCTGGATAAAGTTCATCAATAATATTGGAAGCGTTTCCAGAATTAATTTGCTGTTTAAGCTGAACATTAATATTAGTATATATTTTACGATTTCAACTGAATAGCTTGAAACCACGGGATTGGCTTTTAGTGGATGATAATTACTGTCCCAAAAAATACTTTTAACCTTCAGTAAACGGATTTCCTTTTATGCTCCTTGAACCCATTGATTGGGCAATTATTGGTGCCTACTTAGTGTTTTCTTTAGTTATCGGTGTGTGGGTAATGCGCAAAGCCGGTAAAAACTCGGAGCAGTTTTTTGCAGCGGGTAAAAATATGCCGTGGTGGCTATTGGGAATATCGATGGTAGCTACCACCTTTTCGACTGATACCCCTAACCTGGTGTCCAATATTGTCCGTACGGATGGGGTGGTAGGAAACTGGGTCTGGTGGGCTTTTTTGCTTACGGGAATGCTCACTGTATTTGTATATGCCAATCTTTGGAAGCGTTCGGGAGTACTAACCGATGTTGAATTCTATGAGCTACGTTACAGCGGGAGAATGGCGGCATTTCTGCGCGGATTCCGTGCGGTATATCTTGGGTTTATTTTCAACGTGGTGGTAATAGCAACGGTGTCACTGGCAGCCATCAAGATTAGCGGTGTGTTGATGGGGTTATCGCCGGTAGAAACAGTCGTGATCGCAGGGGCGGTTACCGTGGTTTATAGTTCCCTTGGTGGATTACGTGGGGTGTTGCTTACTGATTTCTTCCAGTTTTTTCTGGCTATAGGTGGTGCTTTAATAGCTGCTTATGTAGCACTTGACCATCCCGATGTGGGAGGGCTGTCGGGATTGCTTTCCCATAAAGAAGTGGTAAGTCAGCTTAATATACTTCCCGACTTTTCGGATCCCTCACAAGCCATCGGGATTTTTCTGATTCCCCTGCTCGTGCAGTGGTGGAGCGTTTATTATCCGGGAGCAGAACCGGGGGGCGGTGGATATATAGCCCAGCGTATGTTTGCAGCCAAGGACGAAAACAACTCTATCGCGGCGGTCTTCTTTTTTAATGCTGCCCATTATGCCTTGCGTCCCTGGCCGTGGATTATTGTTGGATTAGCTTCTATTATCGTATTTCCTGATGTGGCCTCTATGCAAGAGGCTTTTCCGGATGCCGCAAATGTCGCAGATGACGATATGGGATACCCGGCCATGCTCACGTTTATTCCAACGGGATGGCTGGGTTTGGTCGTAGCATCACTGACAGCGGCTTATATGTCCACGATTTCTACACACCTAAATTGGGGATCGTCATATTTGGTGAACGACTTTTATAAGCGGTTTATACGACCAGAGAGCTCTGAAAAAGAGTTGGTTCAGGTTGGGAGAATTTCTACCGTTTTATTGATGGTTGTAGCCGGCGCGCTGGCTTTGGCCTTGCAAAATGCACTCGAAAGCTTTCAGATTATTTTGCAGATTGGGGCTGGTACTGGACTGCTATTTATCCTGCGCTGGTTCTGGTGGCGTATTAACGCGGGTAGTGAAATTGCGGCCATGTTTATAGCGTTTGCTGTGGCACTTTATTTCCAGTTTTTGCACGCTCATACAGGTTTACCCGAAGTTACTGGCTGGGAAGAACTTATCATTGGGGTTATTGTGACAACGATCGGCTGGGTTGGCGTTACCTTTGCCACACGTCCTACGGACAAAGAAACGTTGGTCAATTTTTGTAAGGTAGCACGTCCCGGCGGACCTGGATGGCAAAAAGTTATTGAGCAGGCACGTGATGAAGGAAAAGATACCGAGCCACTCGAAGATGAGGCATGGCGTGTTCCTCAGGGATTACTCTGTATGGTGTTGGCATGTATTGCCGTGTACGGGACACTCTTTGCCACCGGCTACTGGATCTACGGAAAATGGATCTTGGCTTCGGTGATTACGGTTGTAGTATTGATCTCCTCTGTAATGCTTTTCAAGGCATGGCGCAAGCTGATTAAGATTCAGCCCGATGAGGAACTTTTTGAGGATGAAGGAGCAATTGATGAATAAATTCCTGCTTTGTTTTGTGGGAATATTGTTACTGTCTGCCTTTCCGGAGGCTGTTGCCCAAGATACGTTGAAGGTTATTTCATACAATATCTTTAATGCCCAGTATCCCGATAACAGGGGAGAAAGTACCTTGGCTAAGATTGCTGACTTTATATCGGAAGAAGATCCGGATTTTGTTGCGCTGCAAGAAGTGGATAGTGCTACCCATCGGTTGGCAGAATTGAATGGAGGACGCTATTTCAGTTTGGCAGATAGCCTGGCTGAACGCACTGGTATGCACGCCAATTTTGGTAAAGCTCTTGATTTTGATGGAGGGAGATACGGTATTGCGCTGTTGAGTCGGAAGCCAACAGATGCTCGAAAAGTTGCGCTGCCCAATCCCAAAAAGGGAGAGCCTCGCGTACTGCTTACTGCAAATTATAGTACGAATACTAGATCTAAGCTGATTTTTGCTGCTACACACTTTGATCATCAGTATGAAGAAAATCGGGTGCAGCAAGTAGATGCCGTCAATGAACTTCTCCGGCAAAAGAGCAAACCCCCTGTCGTTTTAGCGGGAGATTTCAACTTTGAGCCGGATTCCAAGGAGTATCAAGTAATGCAGAATTACTGGATTGACACCGCTCTTGAAAAAGATACTGATTCCAACTTTACGTATCCCACAAACGATCCCACCCGGCGCATTGATTACGTTTTTGTCTCACCAATAGAACGATGGGAGGTACTATCACACGAAGTACCCAACTTGCCTTACTCCGATCATCTGCCCGTAGTGACACGCTTGGTATTACATTAAAAAAGTCGAAAAACCTCTTTTGTCTAAAGAAGCCAACCCCATCTGAGGGCTGGGTTTGCCATCCGATGGGTATGTAGAGCGTTGTTGATCCATCCAACCGAAAGTTCAATGGATGGTATGGAATAGAGTAATCTTTGGGGCGTAGGCGTTCCGCAGCAGAGCTACGGAACGAGACGAAAAACTTAGAAATCCTTTTTGGAGAAGAGGGATTTAGGGAGAGTGATATTACCCTCCAAATAGTGTTGCATAAATTTTAGAAGATTAATGTTATCAAGAATATTTCTTGTCAGAAAATCCTTGAGTATATGGGACAATTAGCGTTCGGATGCATAGGGCTTGAAAGCCTTTAGGACGGAGCCAAAAGACCTAGGTAGGGCATTTTTTAAAACATGCGCATCTTTTTAGTAAAACATGCGCAACATTTGGTAAAAACATAAGCATCTTTTTAAAAATCATGCGCAACAATTATATATCTGTTGCGCAACGGTTTTACGGGCTGTAGAGAGGTTTCCTAATTGCTTCGATTTTTTGCCTTCTCACTCATCACCCAGTCGATAAATAAAAACTCAAGACCCGCCGCTTCGTAGCCTTTCCACTTGTTGATCATCTGCTGAAAGTTTTCTTCGCTGATATTATCGGGATCGCCGCCGTAATTCAAGATAATCCACCGCCGATGGCCCTTCTCTTTGCCTTTCTTTTTGTTGCTGGGGAATACCGCATCGGGACGTTCGCGGAAGAGCATTAGCTGCTGGGCAGAGGTAGGACCCACGCCACGGACGTTTGAGATAGTATCATAAAATTCATCCGGTGGACACGTTTCCAAATGCTGCAGATCCTGCTCACCGGAAAGTAAATCCTCGGCAAAACCAATGATGAACTCTCCTTTTCGCTTGGTGGGACCGGGATCGAGCTGCCGGATATTCATGGGCGTCGCTTTAATGAGTTGATGGGGTCGCGGCCAGGCGGGGATACTGTCTCCACCGGTATTGATGAGCGAGCCATAGCTTTTGCGCACATTATAGACCATTTTCTTGGCCGTTGGTTTATGCGAAAGCCGCATTTGGATGATGCGATTAATGGTATCCTCAAAAAGGTTGGCGCGGGCCATGCGCTTAAATCCATAATATTCGCTAAGCAGGGGGCCTAAAACCGGATCGTCGGATGCCTGCTCGTAAAAGGGACGCAGGTCGATGTTGGTGCCTAAAATACGGGCTAAGCTTTTATTAGTTTGTTCGATTTCATCCTTGCTTAGCGATTCCGGACTCTCGAAATGAAACTCGGGATTTTCCGGATCCCCATTAAAAAAGGTAGTGACTAAAATATCCCGATCCTCCAAGGGAATAGGACGGGTAAATCCCTCTTCAAAAATAAGTTCGGGATCATGTTCGTGATCAAAATACTGGTCGATATCCAGGCAGAAAAACCAGTCGTGTGGTGGGATGGATGTTAGGGTCCAGGTGCTCATAGAGGGTTGCTGAAATTTTTAGAATGTAGTAATAAATGTAATTAATCAATAAACCATTGCCGAATGATGGTCATGTCTTTTTGAATAAATCACTTTTGCAGTAACCTGAAAGCGGGTATGTTCTAAGTTTTTTACAATATGGATCATATTCAATAAATTCACGATCGTGAGATTAGACGAAAATAGTCTATTCCATCATAGAGACAATTCAAAATACTATTCATTTATAACCTTAATAAACACATCATCAATTATGAGACTTTTGAAAAAGCTTACCATATTTATAGTATTAATCCTTGTTGGCCTTTCGTGTTCTGATTCTGCTACTGACCCAAATTCTGAAGGCGATGACCCCACAGAAGAGGTAACGGTAGAAGACGATATTGATAATATCGAATCTGCCGTAGATGTAACTATTACATCGATGGAAAATTTGAGCAACGGTGAGTTTGCAGCAAATATGCAAACATTGATGAGTTCTGAATCCAGTTCATACATGGTATCAGGGTTGGAACCTGTTTTCGCTGTAGAAAGTAATAACAGGTTTAACTTTAATACCAATACGGCAGTATATTCTTGGCAGTCTGATACCCAAGAATGGGTTGAAACTTCTGAGTCTGATGCAATTGTCTTGGAGTTTCCATCTGCTCAGGGAGCAACCACTAACGATTTGACGTTTACCCTCAGCGAATATGCTGATTCGGAAACCATGATTGAGGGCGAACAATACTATTTGCCTACCCGGATTCAGTCGCAACTTGAAAAAGATGGAGATAGGATTTTTGGGTTCAACTTGAATGAGCTTGAATATTCTGATAATGAACTCCCGTTGCCCAATACGCTAGATCTAGAAATTTTTACGATACCCATCACCCATGATATTCTATTTAGCAGGGATTCAAATACCGAATTCTCTTTTTCTTATGATTTGTTAGAGGATGAGTCTGTAATATCCGGTGTGGCGTTGAATCTGGAGATTGCACATGATAATTATAATGCAATAACAGAAGAGGATTTGGAAACACTTACTGCAACCCTCCGATTTGCTGAAGATTTATCCATTGAAACGGAAATGGATTTGGGCGAACTTGCAACATTAGAAAACCCAACAGAAGATGAGGTTAATAGCAAGTTCACTGCAGAAGTTTTATACGATGATACTAAAATAGCAGATTTAGAATATTCTAAAGAAGAAAATACCTTGATCATTATTTATCGAGATGGGTCATCAGAGCCTATTGATCGATACTATGAGGGTTTTGCAACTGATTTTCAAAAAGCATATTCCAATATAAATAACAAGTGGATTGAGATTCAGAATTAACTTTTTCCATATAATTCTTTTTGCAACACTTTTTGTTGTTTTACAGGTAACAGAATCCACTGGCCAAAGTGCGGTGGATTCTGTTTCTTTTTTAAAGCATCAGGTTGGATTTAACGCTACTCAAACAATTCGATTGTTTGAGGATGAATCGACCAATAATTTTGAGCTTCATTACCGCTATAAAGTAAATTCGAGCACTTCGTTACGATCTGGACTCAATTATCGCTATGATTCTAGTGACAGTGGACAACTTGCTACTGATATAAAAGTTGGAATCGACAAGCGATTTAAAAAGAGTGACCAGTGGCGATTCTATTCAGGTATCGACCTCGTTGGGGGACTTCAAACTCTTTCCAGTAGTTCAAGAAAAAATTATCGAATAGGAGTTGTTCCATTTTTTGGGGCGATATACTATCTGGATGAACATTTTTCTATTTCAACAGAACCAGCACTCTTGGCCCAGGTACGCCGGTTTAAAAATGAGGACAGCTTTAATGCCAATAGCTCTACATGGTGGTTTGAAATGGAGTTGGTAAATGTAGGACAACTTATTCTCGGAATTCACTTTTAGAAATCCTTACTAGAGTTGGTTATATAGGTTTATTTGTGAATATAAAACGACGGATTCCCTTTTTGTTTTAAGCGATCCCGATTTATTTTCTGTTGATACATCCGCTCTACATCTTTGAGTGTGTCGGTATCGTTCGGAGATAAATCCCATCGGATAGCCTTTAAGCGTGGCAGTTGAAGCGCATAGTTTGCTTTGGTACGGTTATTAACCTGGATGGCATCAAACTCAAGTTCAACCACAATTTCGGGGATAAGTCCGAGTGTGGGGCCATATTTTTCGACCGTCAGTTCTTTGATACGTTCGGTTAATCGTTTCATTTCTTCGTTAGTATGATTTCTATATGCTTTGCCGATAGGAATGAACTCCTCTTCGTAACGTTCGTCTTCAGATACCCGAATACCCAAGGTGAAATTGGAATAATAGCTCCCTTGTTTTTTAGATTTCGTATGGACATACATCAATACCGTATCGAGCGTGCCGCCCGGC
>JBEPWP010000077.1:0-7826 GCA_041642355.1 Fodinibius sp.
TATTGATATAATAGCCCCAGCCGATTCACAGGCAACCATCACAGCCAGTGTTCGTCCCGATGGCCAAACGTATTATGAACACTTTCATATTGAATTCGATCAATACAGCGGAGAAATATTGATGGCTGAAAGCTATGAAGACAAAAATACAGGAGAAAAGTTATTAGCCATGAATTATGATATTCATGTTGGAGCTATCGGCGGTTTGCCCGGTAAAATTATTGCCTTTTTTGCCAGTTTACTGTGTGCCAGCTTGCCTATAACCGGGTTTATCATTTGGTGGGACCGTAAGAAGCGTGAGTGGAAGCGGGAGAAACAACTGCAAAAAAGAAGGGAAAAAGCAGTATCCTCAAAACAACGAGTAACAACATAAAGTGACTAATCCATCCTATGGCACGTCCAGCCATCGGATGGGTTTATCTAAACCCAAAAATACTTATCTCTATACTCCAATGGGTGCTATACTTTAAAGCATCAGGGTCTGCAATCCAACACAAAGCTACGCACCAAGGAAAGGTCCTAACTATTGTTTGAATATGGGGGGGGTAACTCTTAGATCACTGCCACAAAAATATTTTTTGCAACATCGTTGCCAATTACCTGTTGATTATTCTCTACAAGTACGGTAACGGGTCCATCGAAAGGTGCTTTTTCCGTTATCTTTACTTTTATACCGGGTAATAACCCAATCTTCTCAAGATAACGCAATAGCTCTGGATCCTGATCCTTCACTCTACTCACAATATATTCCCGATCTGGCTCCCCCTCTAGAAGTGGTTCGGCATCCATTTCGGGCACTAGCCCATCCTTAGTGGGAATGGGATCACCATGCGGATCATGAGTAGGATCATCAAGTAGCTGGGCAATTTTATCTTCAAAGCGTTCTGAGATATGATGCTCGAGCTTTTCGGCCTCATCATGCACTTCATCCCAGGAATAGCCCATAACTTCTAACAGATATAATTCAAGCAGCCGATGATGGCGAATGATTTCGAGCGCAATCTTTCTTCCTGAATCGGTAAGGCGTGCTCCTTTGTACGACTGGTAATTCACCAATCCCATTTTATCCAGCCGCTTGATCATATTTGTAGCTGATGCCGATGACACATTCAACGAATCTGCAATTTTAGTCGTTGGGGCCCCTTTCTGATCTGTTTCAAGCGTGTATATCGCTTTTAAATAATCTTCAACCGCCTGACTTAAAACCATACTAAATATCTTTTTGCTCCATTTGCATTGGCCAAATATATGGAATATGTCCCTTCAATTACATCTACCTATTGTCGATTAATTTCAACACCGTGTTTTTTGAGGTATTTTTTAAACGATTGTTCACCAGTTAAATCTGCTCCAACAAAAGCCACCAGCTTATCAAAAATGTTGGCTGGCAAAAACCCTGGTTGGTGACCTATAATCTCACCATCCTGATTCAAGAAAATAAATGTAGGTGTGGAACTCACCCTGAATTTTCGCGCTAACTCGCGCTCGGTTAAGGAATTGCCATTAAATTCAATATCTCCATCCGATTCAATATCCACTTTCACTGGATAAAAATATTTATGTAAGCTGTCCTGTACAGTTTGTTGTGGAAATACCTCAGAATACATTTTTTTACAATAGCCACACCATTCAGCTTCGGCAAACAGCATCACCTTTTTGTTATTCTCTTTAGCCAGCTCCTGGGCTTTCGATAAGGTTTTCCAGTCAACCTCCGATTGGGCTTGCAAAGGAAGCACTCCTAAACTTAACGTAAATAAACCAGCGAATATCACTGTTAACTGTATCAAATTTTTCATCAATTACCCCTGTAATATTTCTAATCTTTTAATTTTATAACCATTATTGTCATATCATCGTGCTGTTTGGCATTGCCGATAAATGAGTTTACATCCTGGGCCAACAGATCTAATATCTCTTTTGCCGACTTTCCTGCATGACGTTGTATCATTTTGTTCAATCGTTTGCTACCGTAAAAGGTTTCGGACTCACTCAAGGCCTCAACAATTCCATCCGTGTAAAGAACAAGCACATGATCATTACCAATGGGTAACTCAACTTCTTTTAAATGCTTATCAAAATCATCTTTCGACAAGCCGATGCCAATACCCTGTGGTTTTAACTCCTCAACATTAGCCTTGTTGTTACCAATGCTTAATATGGGATTATGTCCGGCACGAGCAAAACGGAATGTTTTCTTCTTTAGATCTATGATTCCATAAACTAATGAAATAAAAGTTCCTCGCTGAGCATTGTTGTAAAATAGCCGGTTTACTCTTTTCAAAATCTCAGCCGGGGAATCAATTTCATGGCAAAGGCTATGTAATATTCCCTTTATAAAAGTCATATAAAATGCTGCCTGAAACCCCTTGCCGCTTACATCACCAATAGTTACGGCCAGGCGATTTTCATCCAGTTTAATAAAATCATAGTAGTCCCCTCCTGTTTCATAAGCTGGTTTACAGATAGCCGCCAGATCGATTTTTTTAACGTCTGGTTTCTGAATCGGCAAAAAGGATTGCTGTACCTCTCGGGCAATCTGGAGCTCTTGTTTTATGCGCTCTTCCTGCGCTAACTCCTCGACATATTGAGGAACATATCGCGTTAAAAGATTTTCTTTCTTTCCCTTAGCTATGGCAACAAATCCAACTCCCAAAAATATCAACATTAACCCAATCAATGATATAAACAGATATAAATCAGGAGAGTTGCCAATATACCAGCCCTGGGCCGTATCAATTAATCCCAAAAAAAGAAAGTGCGATAGTAATAGTGTTAGGAAATCCCATTGTAAATAAATAAGCACCATTCCCAGCCCCAGCACTGAAGCAATCAAAAATTCAAATCCTCCCGGTCCATAACTTCCCGATACGGGGATGAGAACTCCGCATGCTAAAATCATAAATACGCCACTCAAAATCTTATTTTTGAACTGACCATACAGTTGTCCCCCCAGAACTACAAAAATGGCAAGCACTACCGCCAGTGAATATACCCCATCACTTAGGGTAATATATACCGGCGGCCACAACACCCGTTCGTGAACAAAAACATCTTCAATGCTCATCCAAATATTAGGAAAAAGCCACAACAAGAATGTCCATAACCCAGCCAGTACAAAAGCCAGTGCAGTAGAACGAACGAGCATATACCCAATCGGCTTGTTGAAAACCATACCCTGGCGCAGATAGTCGTACGTATCCAATTTATGTGACCAATATTGGCGTGTAATTGAATCGCCAACCGAAAAGAGTACAAAAAAGGCCAATGCAGTTCCCGCACCTGAGAATCCAGCACCTACCAATGCCATCGCTGTTTGGGTCCAGCCTTCTGCCCCACCCGATAGTTCATCAGCGGAGAAAATAGCCAGCAATACTACAACCGAAACAGCTAATCCGCTTAGGGTTGAAACCACCAATGCCGGCTTGGTGTCAATAGCACGCTCACGAATCCTGAAAAAGAAAATTATTACTCCTCCTAATGCAAATAAGAATATGAACCCGGTTTGTACGACTTCCCATATACCATTTTCATTATTGGAGCTCGTCGCACCATTATAGTTGGAACTGATGCTTAACAGTCCACCAGTGGGCGTAAGACCCACATCAACCGAAAAAGGAATTTCTAGATCCGTATCTATAGCATTAAAAGTAGCCGTTGCAAAATTATGACTGTCTTCACGACTAATCTCTACCGTATCTGGGTTCAGCTTTGCAAGGCTCCACTCGGATTGCTCCAAGTAATATGTGGCCATCTTATAAAAATCTTGCTTGATAAGCTGAAACTCATTTTCGCTGTTCAACGACTTCGTCAAATCATTAATCCTTGCTGTATCTACCTCTTTCTCGAAGCTCCTAGTTGGTTGTAAATCAACATTAAAGTGCGATATTAGCATATCATCATTATACGCCGACAAAACATTTAATGCACTATCTCGAGAAATATCAAAAATAGTCCCTATTGCCTGTCTATTTACTCGTTTAGCCGGTTCGGTATTTGATTCGTTAATCAATTCCATGGGAGATCCATCGGCATCTAAACGAACGACGAGTGCATCATTGTAAAGGGGATTTTGTTGCCCCGACTGATTTCCAACAATAATATCCTGATTCGCATCTTCTTTTGGACGTAAAATAGTTTCCCAATAAAAGGGAACCATATTGGGATAGTTGGAAGTTTTAAAGGTTTCGATCATGTTATCCCTGCCCAAAACCTTTTGCAGGGTATCTACCAAAACCGGATCTGACTTAAATGAAGTAATGCTATTAAACCGTTGCAAAGGATAGCCCCAATTTTCAAAAACCTGGTGCGCTTTCTCTTCAGCAGCGTTGTGAGTAAATTTCATATCTTCAATAACTGCTCGAGGATCTTGGGAGGGATATCCCACAAAAAACCAAACGCCAGCAATTAAGCTAAGAGCAATAAAACTGTATTCCCGAAAAGATAAACTCACAAATGGCCTATTTCTTGATTACTATTAGCTAGCATTACACGTTGAATATGTGAAATTGTTTTGAAAATTAATATCACTACAGTTCTTGCTTTAACACCTTTTAGAAACCTACTATGTGCCTGATTACATTCTCATATAAACAACATGCCCGATACCCTTTAATTTTTGCTGCTAATCGAGACGAAGATTATGAACGCCCCTCTCGACCCGCCCAGTTTTGGGATGAAAATCCAACCATTTTGGCCGGCAAAGATTTACAAGCCGGGGGTACATGGCTAGGCATCAACAAATACGGGGAATTTTCGGCCATAACCAATTATCGCGACCCAAATATCGAGAAGGAAAATCCTCCCAGCCGTGGTCAACTGGTGCTCAATTTCCTTGAATCCAACGAGGATGCCCATTCCCATCTATCTAATATACAATTGCACGCTGAAAAGTATATGGGATTTAATTTACTGGCGGGCTCTTTAGATCAGTTGGGCTATTACTCGAACCAACAGGATGATATTCTTCTATTAGATTCCGGATTATATGGACTTAGTAATCACCTTTTGGAAACGCCCTGGCCTAAAGTCCGCCGGGCAAAAACTAAGATACAATCTATTATTTCAAATGATCGAATTACTCCTGAAGCACTTTTCGATTTACTGGCTGACAATCAACAAGCTCCCGAAGAGGAACTGCCCGATACCGGCATCCCAAAAGATATTGAAAAAAAAGTCTCCCCCATCTTTATACAAAGTGATGGCTACGGCACCCGCTGTTCTACGATATTGCTTATAGATCACAATGGAGAAGCCACGTTTGCCGAACGACGATTCAACCCCGGAACAATGGAAGTAGAAGAAGAGAACCAATACACATTTTCTATTTCTCAATAAGTGCATACCACAACTTAGCTACGGTACTAGAAAAAATAATCTGCCATCTAGTTCCGTACCTCCGGTGCGGAACCTACAATATTACTGATATCAATCCAGTGAAGTACTAGCTGCTTCTTTACCCTCAGGAGTGTACTCTTCAGGATTTGGTATTTCACCAAACTGAAAGATAATAGCTACAATAATCGCTACTCCAGTCGGATATATAATCCACGCCGGGACGCCAAGCACCATAATAGCAATGAGGCTCACAATACTGATTCCACCGACGATCATAGCATAGGGCAACTGTGTGTTGACGTGTTCTACATGATCACACTGTGTGGCAATGGAACTGAGGATAGTGGTATCCGAGATAGGTGAACAGTGATCGCCCCAAACCGATCCGGCCAATACAGAACTAACACTGGCGTAAATAATTTCAGCGGTAATGGCATATTCCAGCCCCGTATTATTGCCAATTTCCCATGCCAGCGGTACTACCAGTGGCATTAAAATTCCCATCGTGCCCCAACTTGAACCGGTTGCAAAAGCCGTTAATGCCGAAAGAATAAATACAATAGCAGGCAGCCAATAGGGATTCAGTGTTTCACCAAATACACTCATCAGATAATCGGCGGTGCCGAGCTCAACAGTCAGAGCACTCAATGCCCATGCCAAAACCAAGATCAGCAATCCGTCGAACATGGTGTGCATGCCCTCCATCATGCCCTCTAACATATCCTCGATTTCGAGCAGTTTTCGGGAAATCGTCATAATAATGGCTACTGCAATCGATAAAAGCGATCCCCAAAGCAATGCCTTATATGAATCTGCGGTTTCGATGATCGACTGAATAGAATCGCCCGAACCGGTAATAAACAGGCCTCCTATGGTTCCGAAGATAAGTGTCAAGATTGGAATAGCCGCATTCGACCAGTGCGAAACCTTCTGCGTCTCTTCATCATCCTCAATCTTATCTTTCCACAAGTTGTAAGTATCTAACTTGGGGTCGTGCTTGGCTTTATACAGGTTAATACGCGCAGTAAGCATTGTCGCAAAATCGCGTCCCGACCAAGCAATCAGAATCACAAAAAGGATGGTAAAAAAGGCATAGAAGTTATAGGGCAGCGAACTCAGAAAAACCGCGTAGGCTGACTCGTTAAAATTAGGCATCTTCTCTTCGGCATCAGCAATAAATCCTACCATCGCCCCAATCCACGTACTCACCAAGGCAATTGTCGCTACCGGTGCCGCCGTAGCATCAACCAGGTAAGCCAATTTGGCACGGGATATGCGTAACTTATCAGTAAGTGGACGCATGGTATTCCCCACCACCATGGTGTTGGCATAATCATCAAAAAAGACCACAAAGCCCATTAATGCGGTCATCAATTGCCCGTGAACTTTTGTTCGGACGAACTTTGTGACTCTCTCTATGACTCCGCGCGTACCACCATTATCAGTGATAATTCCTACCATTCCACCAATAAGGATGGTAAAAATGATGATACTCATGTGACTTTCATCCGCGGTGGCGGGCACGATATAGCCGTCGAGGGCTGTAAAGAAGCTGGTGAAAATACCTCCAAAAGAAAGATCCCCGGCTAAAAAAGCTCCGCACCAGATCCCCAGAAATAATGCGAACAGTACCTGTCGAAAAATAAGCGCTATTCCGATAGCTACCAACGGTGGTAAAATGCTCCACCAGCTCCCAGTCTCGATACCCGTTTTTGTTGTTTCTTCTGCTGCTTGCGCGACATCGGGCGAAGCGTAACCGAAATTGATCAATAGGAATACTGAGAAAAGTCCGGCAAGTACAAATAGAGCTCTACGCTTCATCGATTGACTATTTTATTTATGTTGACTGATTTGCGCCACACGCACATTTGATCAATGAAAATACAATCTCTGAGATAATTTGCCAGATTTTTTTTGAGCTCCTGAATCCTTTTTCCAAATAAAAACCCCCACGGGTTTTGGAAACCCGCAGGGTTTAATAGACTATTTTATTTAATAAAATTTAACCCAGCTTTTCGATGGCTGTGTTAATACGACGAATCGTCGTTTCCTTGCCAAGTAGCTCGATTGTTGGAGTCAAATCGGGGCCGTAACCCATGCCCGATACAGCTACGCGCAGCGGCATCATCACCGGACCAAAACCAACATCGTACTCTTCGATCACTTCTTTGATCTTGTCTTTCAGTGTCTTGGCTTCAAACTCATCCTCGTCGAGCTCTTCGATTTTCTCGACATAAGCTTCGAGTAGCTCAGCGCTGTTATCTTTCCACTTTTTGGCAGCCTTATCCTCGTACTCTTCAGGATCCTCAAAGAAAAAGCGTCCCATGGTTACAAAATCTTCAATTTTGCTCACTCGATCTTTCATCAACGGAATAATCTGCTTCATGTATTCCTCATCGGGATCAAGATCATGCTCTTTGGCAATATCCTGCACGCGCGGCCACAACTCATCAGCTGATTTCTCACGTAGATAATGCTCGTTATACCAGATC
>JBEPWP010000078.1:0-7565 GCA_041642355.1 Fodinibius sp.
GCTCCCGAAAAGGCAGGTACTCCAAGCGGCTTAATGTGATCATTAAAAACCTGTTTGAGACTCAGACTTTGATCTCCCGACATTTCACATGAGGTACACTGACCAAAAATAAATCCTGAAATCTGTTCAAGTACGCCATTTAATTTGAGTTGCGTCAACATGCGGTCAAGCCGATAAACATCTTCACCGACATCTTCTAAAAAGAGTATACTATTATTCCAGTCAGGCAGGTAATCAGATCCCATCATTGCCGACAAGACGCTTAAATTTCCGCCCAACAGCTTTCCTCTTGCCTTGCCAGGGGTTATGACTGATAAATCATCGCACTTCTTGCATATATCATTTTCAGGGATATGGAATTGGTTTTGCTTTCCTCCGAGCACATCCTTGAAATTTCGAGTAGTAAAATCCGTCCATTCCGACTTGCCCACAGGTCCATGAAACGTTATTAACCCGGTTTTGGCAAAAATAGATAACAAGAGCGTTGTAATGTCACTGTATCCCACTAAAATTTTGGGATTATTTTTAATGGTTTCAAAATCGATAAGCGGTAAAATGCGATTACAGCCCCATCCTCCACGAAATGGCATAATAGCATCAACAGTACTATCAGCAAACATGGCGTTAAGGTCGGTTGCTCGTTCCTTGTCCGTTCCGGCTAAATACCCATATTGGTTGCGGGCATTGGTACCCTCCTTAACATTGTAACCTAATTTTTTAACCTGTTTGACAATTTCATCGTATTGCCCGGTATTAGGTAAGATAAAACCAGGACTAATCAACCCTATGGTATCACCTTTTTGCAATTTTTGGGGTTTAGTTATGTCATTGTTCTCAGGTTGATTTATACTGTTATTTGCTAGAAATGCCCCTATTCCACCTGTTGATAAAAGTCTTAAAAATCCCTTTCTATCCATCATTTATATTTTTGTATAGTTTTTCTATTTCAATGATTTCTTTTACGGATGAAGGTACGAATGTCGATATCTCTCTTCCCTCAGAAACAGCCTCTCTGACCTCAGTAGAAGAAATCTGTATAGGGTCATGATCAACGAAATGAATATGATCTTTGAGAGAGGGAACAATATCTTCTAAATCTACTGTTGGTCGTTGGGCAACCAAAAGGTCGCAGTAGTTGAGAATATTCTGCCATTCTTTCCATTTTTTAAAATCTCTTAGTGAATCCTCTCCAATGCATAAATAAAAGGTATAATCCGGATATTTCTCCTTCAAAAAACGAAAAGTCTGAATTGTATACGAGGGCTTGGGTAGATGCTGTTCAAGATCACTTATTTTTATGTTATCAAAATCAGAAAATGCGGCCTGCAACATATGTAAACGGTGCTGATAATCAGCCTGCATCTGACCTGTTTTGTGTGGCGGATCTGGTGCAAGAAGCACCCACAGTTCGTCAATTAAGTCAGAGTTCAAAAATGATTCTGCAATAGAAAGATGTCCTTTATGGACCGGATCAAAACTGCCCCCTAAAATACCTATGCCCTTCTGCAGAGCGGTCATTAGTTGGAATTTACGTTAGCATCAGGATCTACATCTTCAATAGAAACATCTTCCTCCTCATCAACAACAGGTACGTTGTCAGGCAAGTCAGCTAATGCCGACCTCGCTTCGTCAACGAGCTCCTCAGCCTCTTGTCGGTATTCTCCATTGGGGAAAAGCTGAATAAAGGTTTCGTACGCTTCTACCGCTTTTTGATAGCGTTCGCGCTGTTTTGAGGCAACACTGCGATCAGCATAAATATTATAGGTCTCAATTTCATCAACCAGAGAACGTTGTGCCCACTTGGTTTCAGGATATTTGTCGATTGTTAAATCGTAATAAATAATAGCTGCTTCATATCGATCAGTACGCAGGTATAAATCCGCAGAATGATACAATTTTTTGGCAAGTTTGGTTCTCATTTCAGAGATATACTTCCCGGCTTCATCTGCCTTTTCTGAATTTGCAAAACGAGAGTTATACAGCTGAAATTTCTCTATCGCTGTTCTCGTATATTCCTGATCGAGCTTATAACGTGGGCTTAATTTATAGTAGCAATAGGCTTCCTTAAACTGCGCTTCTTGTCTTTGTTCTACCCGTGGAAAGAGAGAAATAAATCGCTCGTACTCCGAGGCCGCTAACAGATATCGTTCATCATTATAATACGATTCTGCAAGGTAAAACTGAGCGTCCTGCCCATATTCAGTACCTCTGGCAATTTGAACAACAGTTTCAAAAGCCTCAGCAGCTTCACTATAGTCTTCCTTCTCATAAAATGCCATGGCCTTGTCGTAGGCAACCTCGAGAGAATCCCCCCTTTGTATCAGATCGCTATTTTTGCAAGAGGCAAAGACAAATGCAGCAAGTAACAGACAAGAAAGTTTAAACGTAAAAGTAGAAAGCTTATGCATTATTTTTATTTGTGATTTAATATTCACGAGAAATCAAGTGATTAAAAAAATTGATAATTTCTTCTTTGTACTCCGAATCCTCAAACTGATCAAGGTGATCCATTGCTCCTTGATAGTGATATTGAACAGCTCTTTTAGTGTCTTCAATAATATTTAAATCCTGGTAAATTCCAATAATCCAATCCACGTTATTAGAGTCACTTTTCTGATCACCCAGTATCTTAGTTAACTTTTTTTTCTGCTGATTATTACACCGCTCCAATGCCAACAGCGTTAGATACGTTTTCTTGCCTTCAATAATATCTCCCCCCTTCCTTTTTCCAAATTTTTCGGGGTCACCAATAGCATCCAGCAGATCATCTTGAATTTGAAAGGCAATACCGGCTTTATTTCCAACAAAACGCAGTTCATCAAGTGTAGTATCCTGCTTTCCGGCTACCGCTCCTCCTATTGCCAAAGCCCCACTGATTAGTGCCGCCGTTTTACCTTCGATCATTTCAATATATTCTTGAATACTCACATCTGACTGATCCTCAAACATAAGATCATAAGCCTGACCTTCACAAACCGTTTCGGCACTATTCAGAAAAATGTCCAGAATCGTTTTGTACTGCTTTTTGCTGAATAGTTCTGAACTTCCATAGTGTTGCAATTGCTTGAACGCCTTTGCATACATTGCATCACCGGATAAAATAGCTGTATTTGAATCCCATTTCTTAAATACACTGGGAGCTCCTCTCCGAGTATCGGCACGATCCATGATATCGTCGTGCAACAGGGTAAAATTATGAAGCAGTTCTATAGATAACGCTGCAGGTATAGCATTTTCAATATCCCCATTACAAAGACCACAGCCTACCAACGTCAAATATGGACGTACACGTTTCCCAGACAGTTCAAGAGTATAACGAACCGGATCATAGAGTAACGATGGTTCCTGCGGCAGATTTAATGCTGCCAGCTCTTTATCTATCAGGTCAGAAAGTTGTTGCTGTCGGTTAGTAATTTTCAAACTCTTTGTGGCTGATTTTTCAAAAGGCCAAATATAAGTAATTTACAACAACATATTGTTGCTGTTATCTTTTCACTTTTATATGCTCTGATGATAATTCAGACGTCGATTCACATCCCAATAATGTTAGAATAGTTATGAGCTGATTCTGCCACTTTTGGTAAAGTTGTTCTAGACCATCGTAACCATCATCAATTATTGCTTTAATTACAGGTTGCGCCGAAGCGGCAAAATCAGCCCCCAAGCATAATGATTTGGCAATATCATGACTTGACCGAATACCACCGGAGGCAATTAGTTCAAAATTGTAATCTTGGTGCAGGTTGGCAACCTGTGTTACACATTCCAAAGTAGGAATACCCCAATCGTTAAAATCATTATCGGGATGGTCGTTAGATGTTCGCCTATTTTCAACCTTTGCCCAGCTGGTCCCCCCTGCTCCGGCAACATCAATCACTTGAACTCCTGCATCAAGTAATCGCTTGCCTACTTTTCCAGAGATTCCCGCTCCTGTTTCTTTAACAATAACGGGTAGTGAAATATCACTGCAAAGTTGCGCTATGCCTTGCTCAACACCTTTAAAACCACAGTCTCCTTCAGGTTGCATAAGTTCTTGAAGGGGATTTAGATGTACAATTACGGCATCGGCCTCAATGGAATCTATGAGTAGTTTTGTGTTCTTTTTTGACAAGCCTCCTGCAAGCTGTGCCCCACCAATATTTGCGGCGATAAATGCGTTGGGAGCTTTCTCTCGTACAACAGAGAATGAAGAAGTAGTCTCAGGTTCTTCGAGCATTACGCGCTGACTTCCTACTCCAAATGGTAAGTCAAACTCCTCACAAAATTCCGCAATGATTGCGTTAACCGCTCCTGCATCGGTGTATCCCCCAGTCATCGATGAAATAAAAAGCGGAAATGAAAAAGTTCGACCTAAGAAGTTAGTCTCTGTGCAAATTTCGTCCCTATTAACCTCGGGAAGCGCATTGTGAGCAAAATAGTACTCTGCAAATCCCGTAGGGATTTGATAATTCATATCCCCTTTGGCAGTTAGTTCTACATGATCTTTTTTTCGATCTTTAATACTCATAATTAAATCATATAGCTACCACCGTTAATATGGAAGGTCGAACCCGTCATATGGGGCACTTTCCCGCTAGCAAGAAAAGCCACCATTTCTCCAACTTCATCTGGGGATGTGATTTCATTAAAAGACGATCCCTGGGTTAAATATTCCTCACCATAAACTTCGATAGATTCGATGGCCATATCGGTTTTAATAAATCCAGGAGCTATTGAATAGGCCGAAATACCCTTTTCGCCAAAATCTCTTGCCACGCTTTTGGTAAAGGCTACCAAGCCACCTTTTGAAGCGGCATAGGCAGAATACTCTTGCGTATCTCCCCGATAGGCCGCCCTTGAAGATACATTGATGAGATAACCTTCTCCTTCTTTCACCCAGCGATTCAGCGCCCATTTTGAAATTAATGCAGGAGCACGAAGATTAACTTGCATGGTCTTATCCCACTTTTGAAGCCAGAATTCGTCATCTTTATCAAAACCTGATTCCATAAAAATGCCGGCATTATTAACAAGTACATTTGGGGCTTCGTCCCGATCAAAAATTGGTTTTAATGTTGACTCAACGTCTATAGGATCTGCCAAATCAACATAAAGAGATTCAAAGTTGTTATTTTGCAAAAACTCTTTTGGGAAATCCGAAGATCGAGCTGTCCCAATAACTTTAAAATCGTCTTTAAGAAGAGATTTTGTAATGCTTTTTCCAATACCACGAGAAGCACCGGTGACTAATGCGTACACAGTAATTTATCGTTCGTTAAAGTTGCTTTCTGTGAAGGTAAGAATCGGATTGAGGGCATCCAAAGATTTTGGGAAAACTATCCTCTATACACGGGTACGTTTGAGCAAGCTTCTCCATACATCAGCTTTTTTACGTATGGTAAAAGTTTTTGGGTAGCAAAAAGATAAACGCTTTCTGGCACTGGTTTCTCTTTACTAGAACATCCCTTGAGAATTACAAACTTGTTTTTGTAATTGCTCCATTCTACATTTTCGAGTTTACGCCGATATAGTTCAAAAAGCATGTCATCCTGCTGCCCCTGAAATACTTCTTTAGCGTATCTGGCAAGATATTGTCCAACAAGCATGTAAGCCCATTTAGATATGATTGCATCAGTTGAACAATGTACTCCAACGTATTGTCCTTCAAATTGACTCCAGTCGAAATTATCAAGCTGATCCCGAAAATCCTGTTCTTTTAATATCATCCCCTTGAAAAGAAATTGTTTTAGATCCAGCTCAGCTCTGGGGGTATCATCAAAATATTTTTGTAGATCAATGGTAACCAGTTTATCAGACTGCTTTACCTTATTGACGATTTCGTCTTTTGTATCAGTAGCCATAGCTTAGATTGAGAATGATTCTCCACACGAGCATGTGCGATTGGCGTTAGGATTATGAAAATGAAAGCCCTCTCCATTTAATCCATCCGTATAATCGAGTTCAGTTCCGGATAGGTATAAAAAACTACGCATATCCACAACCAACCTTATCCCTTTATCCTGGAACTGCTGTTCTTCCTCATCAGGATTTGATTGTGTATCAAATTCTAAATCGTAGGTAAGACCAGAACATCCACCACTAACAACGCCAACGCGAAGAAGCGCATCTTCAGCTATCGATTGCTCTTCTCTAATCTCCTTTATGCGTTCGGCAGCACGTTCTGTTATAGAAATGGACATAAATTAATCTATTCTGTTGCGTTAAACAGAGACAACCTGAATTTCAGGGTCTATACGTTTAACCATACTTTCAATAGCATAAAGTGTACCACTTGTAGCCGTTGGACACGTCCCACAAGCTCCTTGGTAGTGTACTTTAAGACGATTGCCATCAAGACCTAAGATCTTAAGTCCACCACCATCAGCAAGTAGATATGGACGAACCTGCTCATCAAGCATTTGATTAATTTCCTGAAGCCGAGGATCATCCGTTTCTTGCACTTCTTTAGTAGCATGGACCTCTTCATCCTCTATAGCATCTTGTTGTGGCGTGGCTTCACGAATAGGAGGAGCTAATTTACGGAGAAGTTCAGACCATACAGCATCCCCGTCTTGAGTTACCGTCACGTATTTATCTACATAATAGACATTGATAACGTGATCAATAGAAAATAGTGCCGATGCAAGTTCATCGTTCTCAGCATCGGAAGCTTTTTCAAAAGACTTTGTAACCCCATTAGTTAATGATTCGCCCAATACAAAACGCATTGCATCGGGGTTTGGTGTACGTTCAATTTCTTTAATCTTAGGCATAATAAATTTGGTCTAACAGCTTTTCTTATTTCACTATTTAGAACGAATATAAATATAAAATAGTTCAATTCACAGCTTCAAGTTGAAGCTAATGGAAGATAGAAATTGCCTTTTTTATCCCCTCAACAAGTCGATCAATATCTTTTTTATTATTATAGAATGAAATCGATGCACGAGCAGTAGCGGGAACGTTAAATCTGCGCATGGTTGGTTGTGCACAGTGGTGACCGGTGCGGATGGCTATTCCCTGTTGATCCAAAATAGTACCGATATCTGTGGGATGAATATCATTGTGTACAAAAGATAGCACAGATGCTTTCTCTTTAGATGTTCCGACTATTCGAATACCATCTATTAATTGAAGTTGTTCAGTACCATATTTAAGTAAATCTTGCTCTTGTTGAGCAATATTTGTCATCCCAATATCTTTCAAGAATGAGATCGTTTCGCCGAATCCAATTCCGGCCGCAATAGGCGGTGTACCGGCCTCAAATTTGTGCGGAATAACATTATAAGTCGTCTCTTCAAAAGAGACCTTATCAATCATATCGCCACCGCCACGATATGGAGGCATTTCATCTAGATATTTCTTTTTGCCATAAAGGATACCAAATCCAGTAGGTCCACACATCTTATGAGCCGAAAACGCATAAAAATCGGCATCTAAATCCTGTACATCGACGGGGATATGTGGCACAGCCTGTGCCCCATCAATCAATACTGGTATATTCTTTTCATGGGCTTTGGCAATCATCTTTTTGATTGGATTAACCGTCCCCAGAGCGTTTGAAACGTGTCCAACAGCGACAATGG
>JBEPWP010000079.1:0-7498 GCA_041642355.1 Fodinibius sp.
GATTACAACCGATGATCAGAAAGAGGCGGTGGAAGCTTATAAGGAAGAAGCGGCCCGGAAGTCTGATTTAGAGCGCACCGAGCTCAGTGATGAAAAGACCGGCGTCTTTACCGGGGCAAATGCCATTAATCCGGCAACGGGAGAAGAAGTTCCAATTCTGGTTGCGGACTATGTACTGGTGACCTATGGTACCGGTGCGATTATGGCGGTGCCAGGACATGATGATCGCGACTGGGAATTTGCTAAAAAGTTTGATCTGGATATTGTTGAAGTTGTGGAAGGCGGTGATGTATCCAAAGAAGCTTATACCGATACCGAAGAGGGGACACTCGTCAACTCTGAAAACGATGATATTTCATTGAATGGATTGTCGGTTGATAAGGCGATTGAAAAAATTACGGATTGGCTCGAAGAGATCGATCAGGGTGAAAAAGCCGTCAATTATAAATTGCGCGACTGGCTGTTTTCGCGTCAGCGTTACTGGGGCGAACCATTTCCCATTATTCACGTTGATGGCGAACCCAAACCAGTAGGTGAAGATAATTTGCCGGTAACGCTGCCCGAAATGGATGATTTTGAACCTACGGAAGACGGTGAACCGCCACTGGCAAAAGCAACTGATTGGGTGAATACTGAAGATTCCGAAACTGGAAAACTGGCTCAGCGCGAAACGAATACGATGCCGCAGTGGGCGGGTTCGTGCTGGTATTACCTGCGCTATTGTAGTCCCGAATTTAATGAAGGTCCGGTAGATCCCGATGAGGAAAACTACTGGATGCCCGTGGATATGTACGTGGGTGGTGCTGAGCACAGTGTGCTGCACTTGTTGTATGCACGTTTCTGGCACAAGGTGTTGTACGATTGCGGAGTGGTGTCGACGAAAGAGCCGTTTCAGCGATTGGTGCATCAGGGTATGATACTTGGTGAGATGGAATTTACGGGTTTCAAAAGCGGCGGGAATTGGATTTCGTCTGATGCTGCTGACGAGATTGAGGATGTTGAACGCGTGAAGCTGAGTGAAGATCAGGTAGAGAAAAAAGGTGATAACTTTGTGATCAAAGGCACGGAGGTCACCGTAGATGCCAAAGCGCACAAGATGTCGAAATCCCGGGGTAATGTGGTAAATCCCGATGATATCGTGGAGCAGTATGGTGCGGATTCCATGCGATTGTACGAAATGTTCATGGGTCCTTTGGAGCAAGTAAAGCCATGGAGCACCCAAGATGTAGATGGGGTTTATCGATTCTTGGGACGTGTATGGCGCCTGATGATTGATGAAGACAGTGGAGAGTTGAATGATTCTGTTATGGATGCCGATCCTTCTAAAGAGCAGCTGAAAGTGTTGCACGAATGCATTCAGAAAGTAACGGGAGATATTGAGGATCTTTCGTTTAATACGGCGATTTCCGCGATGATGATTTTCATCAATGAGGCAAATAAATGGGATGAACATCCAAAGGCTATTTTGGAACCATTTATTAAGCTGTTATCACCATTTGCACCGCATATTGCAGAAGAGCTGTGGAGCAAACTCGGCCATGAGGAGTCTATTACGTACGCTGACTGGCCTGAGTTTAATGAAGAATATTTGATCTCTGATACACAACTTTATCCCATCCAAGTAAATGGAAAAGTGCGTGGTGAAATTCATGTGCCTCGTGAGAAAGCGAAGGATAAGGAGTATGTGCTTTCAGAGGCGAAGGCCGAGGATAATGTGAAGAAATACCTGGAGGATGGAAATTTGGTAAAAGAGATTTTTGTCCCCGAACGTATCGTAAATCTAGTGGTGAAATAATTTTCTTAAGCCACTGATTTATGCAGAAAAAAAGGTTTAACTGGCACTTTAGCTTTGCTACTGTGCCAGTTTTTTTTAGAAAAGGAATTAAGTGACTGGTAACAGATTCAGTTATCTGATCAAATGGTTTGTTGTTTGAAGAAATTAATATCTTCTTCATCACTTAAAATAGCAGGTAATTTACCCTGTGCTTTGTCTTTTCCTTTGCTGGCTAGCCAGTTATTAATCTGCTGCTGAGAAATGGAATAGACTTTGGGAAGACCTAACGCATTACTTTCTCGACGAATGGCGTAATGACGATTAATTTCACGAACCTCTTGATCAATCTTTCTTGCCAGTCGATCTAATGTATCAGGGTGAAGTTGTTCTGGCGTACGAATAAACCAAAAATGTTGGGGTGCCGCTGCTCCTTCCTGAAGCGTAGCACCGATAGTAAAATTACCAATTTCTATATCCATTTCTTTTGAAATGTTTTTTAATGCTTCTTCGGCTTCGTAAGCGTATAATGCTTCTCCGTAATTATCGAGCATTTCACTTACTCTTCCCATAACTTTGATTCGTGGAGGATCGGTCTCGGTAAATTCTACAATGTCATTAAGAGCATATCGCCATAAGCCTGAGTTGGTGGTCACTAGCATGGCATAGGGCGTATTAGGTTTTACATCCCAAAGTGGAACCGTTTCTTGTACGGCCATGGAGTCTTGGTCGGGAAGGGGATTGGGAATGAACTCATAAAAGATGCCATTGTCGGCAACGAGTTTCATATCTGTCCTAGTCCAGTCATCAGTAAATGAAAAATAGCCCTCCGAAGCGCCATAGGTTTCTACAAAGCTTACATCAGGTTTGTCCATCAGGTTTTCGAGATGGGGCTTATAATTAGCGAGCTTTACACCGCCGCAGACTAGTAGGGTAAGGTTGGGCCAGACTTCGCGAATGCTTGATGCTCCCGTACGGTCGAGCACTTCCTTGAACATAGTTAATATCCAGCTCGGTACTGCAGTGATTACGCGTATATCACTATCTATTGCTTCATCGACAGTTTGGTTCACTTTTTCATCAAATGGTAGCTGACTGAGTTTTATGGGATCTATCAGTTGGAATGGTGTAAGCCACCAAGGTGCTTGCTGGGCAGTGTAGGCACTTATTTCTCCAATTTGGAAACCATCTTTTTCTTCAAGCGTTCCCGGGATGCTGATATGTTTTCCCAAAAGGTCAAAAATATTGGGATGTTTTTTAAGGTAGTTTAACACAACCTTCTGCATAAAATTACGATCACCTTCAAGTCGGGCATCGGTTAAAGGAAGGTGTTTTCCCTCTCCGGAGGTCCCGGCCGATACCGCAAATTTATTCACCTTTCCAGGCCAATAGATATTACTCTTACCCTGTTTAAGATCCGCAATTTTCGATTTTATATCTTTATAAAAGGAGATCGGAATACGATTGGTAAACTCATCGAAGGTTTCAATGGATTGTAGATCGTATTGCTGACCAAAATCGGTGTTTTGGGCCGTTTTTAATAAGCGAATAAGTTGTTGTTGCTGAATATTTTTAATGCTCAAAGCAGAAGAGATTTGGCTAGTAATGTTTTAGTAAGAAAATAAAAAAGCCCCGAAAAGGTTCGGGGCTAAATATTTAATACAAAGGATTCAATAGGTTATCGATTTTCAACGGAAACCCATTCTTTGTTCTTTTCTCCAACATACAGGGCACGGGGACGAACAAGGCGATTATTTTCGGCTTGCTCGATGTAGTGGCCCGTCCAGCCCGATACGCGACTCATAGCAAAAATACAAGTATAAAGATCGGGTTTGATTCCCATTGAATAATATACGGTAGCAGAGAAGAAATCAACGTTGGGATCGATATCCTTTTCATCCTTCATTGTTTTCAGGATAGCCTCTGACCATTCGTACAGGTTTTCGTGGCCTGTTTCTTCAGAAAGCTCTTTCGACATTCCACGCAATATTCGAGCGCGAGGATCCATCGTTTTGTAAACGCGATGACCAAAGCCCATGATTTTTTCTTTGCGCTCCAGCCGTCCGTTTACATATTCAACGGGATCAGCATCTTTTTCCTCAATGTCCATCAGCATATTCATAACCTGCTGATTGGCTCCACCATGCAAAGGACCTTTTAAGGCACCGATAGCACCGGTTACAGAAGAGTACATGTCTGACTCCGTGGAACAGATAGCACGGTTAGTAAAAGTTGAAGCATTCATACCGTGCTCGGCGTGCAAGATGAGACAGAGATTCATCGTCTGCTCAGCTTTTTCTCCAGGCTCTTCATCATTGAGCATATAAAGGAAATTATATGCTGTGCTCTTTTCAGCGAGGGGAGCTACAATATTTTTACCATTTCGAGCACGATCAAAAGCCGCAATAATAGTAGGTATTTTTGCCGTAATGGTAATAGCCTGATTTAAACGAAATTCTTTTTCATCGTCCGTTTGAACTTCATGGAAATCACCAAGCATAGAGACGGCAGTTCGAAGCACAGCCATGGGTTCGGCATTTTTAGATGTGCTTTTAATATAATTTAATACCGGCTCGGGAAGCTCACGATTATTTTGGAGCTTGGTATTTAATTCATTCAGTTCATCCTGATTGGGAAGACGATCATTCCATAAAAGGAAGCAAACTTCTTCAAAGCTTGCATTTTCTGCCAACGTGTCAATGTCGTATCCGGCATAGATAAGTTCTCCTTTTTCACCATCAATAAAACTTTTGGTACTGCTAAAGGCAACAATGCCTGCAAGACCCTTGTTGATGTGCGGATACTGACTTAAATCAATTTCTTTATTTGTGCTCTCAGCCATTCTATACTCCGAAATTTTAGATTGGATATATACTTTTTGTTTCGGTTAAAGGTAATAAAAACAGATTAAAATATCAGGGATAAGTTGAATGCTATCAACCAGTAAACCCGATATTAACATTACCTAACGAAAGTTAGGTTAACAGCGTTTACCTGCGAAACCTCTAAATTAATACTTTTTTGTCTTAAATCGAAGATAAACTGATAGCTTATTTTGATTTTTTGGCTTGATTCCAATGCTTGTCCATATCTTTTAAGGTAGCATCGGAGAGCGTTTTATTTTCCCGATCAAGTTGCTGTTCGATATACTGGAAACGGCGGATAAATTTTTTATTGGTTGATCGAAGGCTGTCTTCAGCATTGAGATCAAAAAAACGTCCAACATTGACGAGTGAAAACAATAAATCACCAAATTCATCTCGTCTTTTCTGGTGATCTCCCGTTTCGAGAACTTCTTTAAATTCCTGGAGTTCTTCTTCAAGTTTATCCCAGACCTGCGAAAACTCGGGCCAGTCGAATCCCACATTCGCGGCTTTCTCCTGCATGCGCTGGGCGCGGATGAGAGCAGGTAGGGGGTTGGGAATGCCATCCAGCACCGACTCTTTGCCTTCCTTCATTTTTATACTTTCCCAGTTTTCGGCAACCTGATCTTCATCTTCAACTGCTTCGTCGCCAAAAACATGGGGATGACGTCGAATTAGTTTTTCTTGAATGGAATAGATGACATTGCCAATAGAGAATGTGTCGGTTTGCTCAGCCATTCGGCTGTGAAATACAACGTGCAGTAATACATCGCCCAATTCTTTTTCGAGCTCCTCAAAATCTGATTCGTCAATTGCTTCCACCGCTTCATAGGCTTCCTCGATGAGATTATCCTTGATGCTTTGGTGAGTTTGTTTACGGTCCCATGGACACTCATCACGAAGAATCCTTACGATTTCAACAAGATCATCAAAGTTTTGTGTTGGTGTTCTGTTAGCTGCCATTTTTATAATGAAGTTAGAGGTTAGAAGATTGAAGTTGGATTAGCTTCATTTGCACAAAAACCAAAATTTCTAATAACCAACTTCTGATTTCTGCATTACGTTTTTCGTTTTTTCTTTTTAGCGGCAGGGAAGAGGATGTTGTTAAGGATTAACCTATAGCCGGGACTACTGGTATGCAGGCTCAAATCGGTGGGAGGATCATTTACGCGATGTGTATAATCCTCTGGATCGTGGCCGGCATAGAAGGTAAAAGTGCCTTTCCCATAGTTTCCATGGATATATTTAACCATATCACGACCGGGACTTTCACCCAGCACTACGACGGATTCTTTGATCTTATCTTTTTGAAATGCTGTTGTCTGTCCATAAAATCCACGTATACTACTAACGTGATTTTGTGTGAGCATGGTAGGCACGGGATCCCATTTGGCGGAAAATTCAAAAAGCGTAAAAAAGTCGATGCTTTTATCGACTTCATCCAGTTGTACAGGCACGTCGATATCAGCATGTTCATATTCAGCGGGATCTGTACTCAATACAAAGTCAGTGAATGCAAGGGTGTTTTCAAAATTCAGTTTTTGTTGTGCATTGGGATCCATGGGATCGCCGTCAAATTCTGAGGGCACTATATCCACTTCTTGGGCAGCCAAAGCTATATCAAAGGTATCGGTGCCGGAGCACATCGCAAACATAAAACCACCGTTTCCAACATATTCTTTAATCTCTGCTGCCACTGCTTTTTTCTCGTTGCTAACCTTATTGTAACCTAGTTCGTTGGCCATTGCTTCCATTTCACGAACTTGCTTTATATACCACGGCTGATTGCGTGATGAGACCCAGAATTTACCGTATTGGCCGGTAAAATCTTCGTGATGGAGGTGCAGCCAGTCATACTCTGAAAGGTCACCATTCAAAACTTCAGGATCCCAAATTTTGTCGAATTCCACCTCTGCATAAGTAAGAGCAAGGGTTACCGCGTCATCCCAGGGAAGAGCTTGCTTGGGGGTATAGACAGCGATTTTTGGGGCTTTATCAAGCTGTATAACCGAAGTATTGGCATCGGGATGTTCTACTTCACTGATGATGTTTGCCGCTTCGGCGTTTGAAATTATTTCAGTCTTAACATTTTTAAGGCGCGTCTTTTTGTGGAGTTCATCCGAGTAGCTGGTCATAAAGCTTCCACCTTTATAATTGAGCAACCATTGCGAAGAATTCCCATCCTGTAGGTTGTTAAAGATGATGCCATATGCTTTAAGATGATTGGTTTGTGAGGCATCCATCGGAATAAAAAGTTTATCTTGCGCCAAACCAGGTACACTTACGGCAAGAATAAAAATAAGCGAAGTAAAAAATGAACGTATTATCATATCAGACTTGTAATTCTTCGAGTTCTTGAATTCGATCTCGGGCAAAACTGGCATAAAATCCATTGGGAAATTCTAACAAAAGTTCTTCGTAAAGAGGCAATAATTGATCTACGGTCTGCGGAATTTTGTGAACATTATTACCAAAAGTCTGCCTGTGTTCGGCAGTTAGTTCGTGATTTGTCAAGGTTATGTCGCTATTTGTAACTAGCTGATCAGCCAACCGTATTTTGGCCCATCTGAGTTGTTCTTGGATGGCTGAGTTTTTACCGCTTGTTTCTAAATAACTGGTAAGCGCATGGTATAAGAATGCAGCATTTTGGTTATTTTTATGTGCATTTAACTCGAGCAAGGCATATCCGATTAAAGGATTATAGCGATCGTTCTGTAATAATTGTTCTAATCTGGCAATTCCTTTTTGTTCTTCACCGCGGGACTGGTGCTCTATAAGCTGGGCAAAAGGTTTTATCTTGGTGCCTGTACTGTCAGCCTGTAATCCCTTTTGTATCCAAAGACGTAGTTGAACAGCGTCGTTA
>JBEPWP010000080.1:0-7451 GCA_041642355.1 Fodinibius sp.
ATTTGTTGCCACTCACCTAATGACTGTAGAAGGAATTGTTGCCCTTATTTTTGGCGTTTTCTTTGTGGGATTACTATCACAAATACGCTCATAAAAGCAATTCATTCCTCCATGAAATCTCTGATCAGATAGTAAATAGGTAGGACTATCCACCTTTCTATATTTTTTATAGGCATAGCGTCTTATCCTACTATAGCACAGGCTACTATGTTGCTTCACTTTATAAGTATTATCATTCATTAAATTTGATAGACTTAATTATAAGTCTATCAAATTTACAGTTGGTTATAAGAATTATTAATGACAAGTGAATAAATCTTTATTTTACTGCCTAAACTACTGAAATAATAAGAGCATCCCTCCCCTTCTATCATTTAAAAATCGATAATAGTTGATACTGATGCTCTTACTATAATTTGAATACTGTTTACAGCATTCTTTCCCTATTTTTATTTCTTCTTACGGGACTCCTCGTGCTTGGCAGAAGCAGTTTTCTTAGCATGTTTCTTGTCGGCTTTCTTAGCCTTTTTTCCAGTTTTAGGATCCATAACAATTCTCATTAATTATTTATATCGACTGTTGACACATTGACAACAGCCATTATCATAAAAGATCAAAATATAATCTCTAGTATTAATGATAAGCAGCTACTGTTTATCAACCTGTGAGTTGGTAGGTAAAAATGATCATCGAGAATGGCACTTTACTTCGTAATGGGAATCCTCGCATCCAAAAACTTTTGCCTATGTGTACAAATTTATTTTTACGAGGAAAGCTATTGCCATTGCTAATAATGCCGAAAGGAGAGTTCCGATAAGGACATACTCAGCAAAGGTCCTGCTCTCAAAATCTTTAAATCTGGTGACACCTTTAGCAGCTAAAATAAATCCTATCGCTGCATATTGATTTATAAGGACAAACAGGAATACAAAAATACGTTCCAAAATTCCTATAACTCTCCCGGTATTATACTCTTCTTGATCGATTTCTTCCGTCTTCCCCAGCGATTTTAATCCTACTAGTTTTAAGATATATCGTAATATGATATTGGCTTCGTTCAATACCATCAAAATTCCAAAAGTAAACAGCTGGATATTAGCTATAGTGACATGAGTAATTGAGGTATTAGGAAATAATGTTTTATCAATACCTGCTAACAAATTACTTGTAAATTCATTTATTGACAGGTCAAAAACAGGACTACACAAAAAGCCAATTGTAATTGCATGCACCAACATAATTACAATCCGGTTGCGATTTAACTTTGTTTGCTGCTTTTCTAACAACCATACCAAAACTGGATAACTCAGAAGATAAATGGCAAGTAAAATCCAGCTTAGTCCGACCTCTAAAAAAGGAAGAATCAACAATGGAACAACCGTTATCACCCACAAATCTGTTTTATTAATTCCTTCATCCCGTAAAACAAGCCGCAACCTGGACAGCAAGATAAGATTGAAAATCCCCAAAAATAGCGTGTAATTCATACTTTTAACTTTTGATTAATTACGTCCGCAATATTTTCACTTAATTCATCAACTACATCCAACATACCCGCATCTTTATTTTTGTAGAACGCCGGTTGCGAAATTTCAAGCGCCTCTGAAATCTCTTTATAGTCATACCCCTCCTTAATCATATGTAAGATGATCAACCGCCTCTTGTTCCAACCTCTTATTCGGCCTGATAATAGCTGTAAACTGTTATTTATTATTTTGGTTTCTGATGATTTATCATCTTCAAATTCTATATTAAAGATATATCCACTTTCTTTAAGCAATTCTATCCCACCCCTAGCCAAATGAAAGGCCGGTCCATCCATCCCAATAGCCTGTTCCGTATTGACAGGCGTATTAATTTTACCAACAGCCAACGAAAACCGCACGCCTACAGGCTGTATACCCGCCATTACCTTTAACATTTGTATAAAAATAGAATCTGCCCTAGTAAAAACTGCTTGAAATTCATCTCCCAATGTTATCGTATATGGTGATATAATTTCCTCTTCATATTCTTCATTCATCACCTGCAATTTACTGGATAGTTGTTCTTGCAGAGCTTCCCTTTCCCTATTTTGAACTGACTTCGAATCTTCTATATCACCAATTAGTACTAAAAATTTCTCCATGGCTTACCTTTTTATTTTATATAACCATTATAGTTTAATATGTCAATTTTTAACTATTTTGGTTTAAATAATCTTTTTTAACCCGGGATAGTAAAAGGCAAACCAATAGAATAATTTAACGGTTAACCAAATTCTTTTTTGTATTAAATGGTTACTATTTTAGAAATATCGGTGGTAAATCAAACTATAGATCAATATAAATAACATGAACAAGTCATTAGGGTCGTCAAAGCTATTTCGGATTATTCTTCCGCTCCTACTTATTGTTGTACTTATTGGAGTCTTTTCTGATTGGATTATAGAATGGATGTGGTTGGATAATTTGGGATATGATCAGGTGTTTTGGACTATAAAAATAACTCAGGGATTGTTACTTATATCGGCGTTAATTGTATCCCTACTTTACGTATTACCCAATATGGGTAAACTAGGTAAAAAGTTCAGCACCATGCACTTTGGCCAGTCGCCACTGGCTCAGCTCAAACTGCATGAAATCGATCCTCGTAAAATAAAAACAGTTTTTTATGGTGCCGGCGCAGCAATAAGCGTTTTCTTTTCTCTGGCCTTTTTTATGCGCTGGGATACCTATTTTCGATTTCACTGGAGCGAAATGTTTGGGCAGGTTGACCCCATCTTTGGCCATGATATCGGGTTTTATGTGTTTCGGCTGCCATTTCTTGAACTGATCCAAAACAGCTTAACCTCGCTCGTCTTTTTTATCACTTTAGGAACTATCATCCTTTACATTTATTCGGGCGCCCTGTCCCTACAGTCAATCCGGAATTTAAGTGCCAGCAGTGATGTCAAAAAGCATATTTTTGTCAATCTCGGCATCTGGTTTCTGTTACTATCCTGGGGATATTTTCTGGAGCGTTACAACCTTCTCTATAGCTCAACCGGGGTAGCGTTCGGCGCAAGCTATGTTGATATAAATATCAAATTGCCCTTAATATGGCTGCTTTTCGGTCTCACATTTCTGATGGGACTATTATCTTTCTTTCAGCTGTATAAGGATAAACTAAAGTGGATCATTTACACAGCCGCCGCAACTATTATAATTGGTGTTGTAGGCAATGGATTATTGCCGAGCATGATCCAACAATTTGTGGTGCAGCCCAGTGAATTACAGCTGGAGGAACCATATATCGAGCACAGCATCGACCAAACCCGCAAGGCCTATGCGCTTGATGAGATGCAAACACAGCCTTACAGCGCACAACCATCCGAGGAGATGGGTTGGCCTACCATTGAACAAAATGAAGAAACAATAGAAAATATTCGTCTTTGGGATCCACGGCTGTTGATACAAACCTATCGCCAGCTACAGGAAATCAGGTTATACTACCAATTCTATAATGTTGACGTAGACCGATACCATACCAATGAAGGGTATCTACAAATGATGGTAGCCGCCCGCGAACTTTCAGAAGAAATGCCGGAAGGGTCAGACACTTGGGTAAACCGGCGCTTACAGTATACCCATGGTTATGGTTTGGTGATGAGTCCTGTAGCCCAAGAAGGATCACAGGGCGATCCCCGGCTCAGTATAAAAGATATTCCCCCTGTAAGTGATATGGACCTTAATGTTGATCAACCGGCCATATATTACGGGGAACACAACAATGATTATAAAATTGTTAATACCAATGTTCGGGAGCTAGATTATCCACGTGGCGACCAAAATGTTTATACCAATTATCAAGGTAGCAGCGGCGTCCCTATCGGCAATATTTTTACGCGCTTACTATTTGCGTGGAACTTTGGAGATATGAACATTCTGCTAACTGATTATATCAAGGATGACAGCAAAATTATTTTTTGGAAGAAAATTCAAGATCGAGTCCGAAATATTGCTCCATTTCTACGTATGGAAGATGATCCATACCTTGTTTTGGATGAGGGAAAGTTATACTGGATTCAGGATGCCTATACAACCTCTTCCAACTTTCCGTACTCCGAACCTTATAACAACTCTTTTAACTACGTACGTAATTCCGTTAAAGTAGTGGTTGACGCTTATAATGGGTCGGTAGACTTTTATGTGTCCGACGAAAATGATCCCGTACTAAACATGTATGAAGATATTTTCCCTGACATGTTTCAACCTATCGATGATATGCCCGGCAATCTCAAACAGCATGTTCGATATCCGATCTATTATTTTAAAGCCCAGCTGGATAAATACAATAAATATCACATGACTGATCCCCAGGTGTTTTACAATAATGAAGACCTGTGGACGCGGCCCAATGAAAAATATGGCGGACAATCCATTAAAATGGAGCCTTATTATGTATTGACTAAATTGCCTGGGCAGGAAGAACTCCAATACCTGTTGATTAGCCCGCTTACGCCTAATAATCGTGACAATATGATTGGTTGGATGGCAGCAAACTCTGATTATCCCAATTATGGAGACGTATCAGTTTATCAACTGCCCAAAGACCGGCTTATATTAGGTCCGGCTCAAATTGAGGCACGCATTGATCAGGATACCGAAATATCTCGTCAGCTTGCGCTATGGGACCAACGTGGATCACGCGTTATTCGTGGTAACTTGATGGTCATACCTATCGAAGATTCATTCATCTACGTGGAGCCTGTATTTCTAATTGCCGAGGGTGTTGACATTCCTCAGTTACAACGAGTAATAGCCACCACTGGTGAAAAAATTGCCATGCAGCCAACGCTTTGGCAATCAATCGAAGCGCTCTATGGTAAACGTGATGAACGGATTGCTACGACAGAAATTGACACAACCACTACGTTACCGGAACAGCCTGCAAGCGAGGTCGTAGGCCAAGATTACTCGCAATTGCGAAACTTATGGAATGACGCTCAGGAAGCCCTTCAAAATGGCGACTGGGAAGAATTTGGTAGAATAATGAGTGAAATTGAAAGCGAAATTAATCAATAAAAGCATATTACACCGTCGGGGAGTTATCCCCGGCGATTAATGTTCAAGGGTAAACTGTAAAGCAAATTTTGTCCCCCCCGTTTTATTACTGAATTCGGCCTCAGCATTTAATTGCTTGGAAAGGGTTCGAATCAATTTAATACCCAACGACTTCGGTTTTTCTAGGTTAATCTCCTCCGGAATGCCAATACCATCATCAATAATTGAGAGATAGACCTCATCCCCTCTCCTATTTAAATTAATTTCAATATTTCCTTTCTCCTTCTCCGGGTAAGCATGCTTGTAGGAATTAGTAATAATTTCGTTTAAAATAAGTCCACATGGTATAGCTTGGTTAACTGTTAACTTTACGGGATCCACATTCATGGAGACGTTGATATCAGTTTTTGAGCTTCCCATCGATGATAATATAACATCCGTTAACTCTTTCAGATACTGCTCAAAACAAATTTCAGATAAGTTTTCATTTTGATAAAGCTTCTCATGAATCAACGCAATAGAATTAACCCGCATCTGGCTAATTTCAAGTACATCCGCGGCTTTTTCTGAGCTTGTATTCAAGGCCTGCAGCTCAAGCAGTCCCGTTATGACAGCTAAATTATTTTTAACACGATGGTGAATCTCAGCTAATAGTACCTCTTTCTCTTTCAGCGATTTTCTAACTTTTTCTTCAGCTTGTTTTCGCTCGCTGATATCAACATAGATTCCAAAAATAGCAACGGTTTTTCCATTCACCGTAACCGGAACCCCATAAATGAGCACATCAACAAAACTCCCATCCCTGCACAACCGCTGACCCGAATGGAACGCTGTTTTGCCTTCAAATATTGTGTTTGAAACGTCTAGTGCATCCTTCTTTTCGTGTTCGGGAACGATAAGCTGATCAATATTTAATCCCTTTATTTCTTCTATATCATAACCAAAGGTTTCGCTAAAAGCTTCATTTACCTGACGAATCTCCTGGCGCTTATCAAGCAGTGCAATAGAAATAGGGGAATTTTGGAAGAGCTGGCGAAACATTTCCTCATTTTTTCGCAGTTCTTCCTCGGCTTCATACCGGTCACTAATATCACGGGCAATAGTTATTACCGCATTTTCTCCAAAATAACTTCCATTGCTAATGACAATTTCCTGTGGAAAAACCTCACCATTACTGCGCATTCCCCACCACTCAAAACTTTGCGTTTTACCGTCCAAAGCCTTCTGGATATACTGTTTCATTCTATCCATATCAACCTTACCGGGAGCTGCCAGAGCTTGAGGTTTCTTCCCAATAAAGTAAGACTGATCGTACCCAAACATTTCTTCAGCACCGCGATTAACTTCCAGGAATCGTCCCTTGCTGTCTTGGATATAGACCGCGTCGCTTATAGAATCAAACAAATTTTGGAACGTTTCTACACTAGAACGGTACTTACGAAATATCTCCTTGTCTTTGGTAATATCAACTAGCGTACCAACAATGGCTGGCTTACCCTGATACATCGTTTTAGAGCCATAAAGGCTAGCGTCAATAATTCGTCCTCCCTTGGTAATTCCCTTGACCTCATACTCTTCTTCAGCTTCGGGATTACCATTTAGGCGTTCCCGCATATTCGCGATAATTAAGGCACGGTCATCAGGATGTGCCAGGTCTTGGGGATGAAAATCCTCAATTATTTCATGCTGTTCGTATCCAAAAATTTGGGCAAACCTCGGATTCACATATTTAAACTGTCCGTCCTGGATAAGAAATACACCAACCAGTGATTTTTCAGAAAGGGTTCGGAATAAATTCTGCGATTCTTTTCGCTCACTAATATCAGTTACCAATGAGTGTACCGAATGAATATTACCATCCTGATCGTATATCAACGAGTTATGCCATTCACAGGCAATAATTTCCCCACTCTTAGTAACACACTTTCCTTCTACTGAATAATGGACTTTACGATCGGTAATAGCATCATTAAAATTAGCCTTAGCCTGCTCTATTTCATCTTCAGTAATTATTTTATCAAAGAAATTATCCCAGCCAATCACCTCATTTTCACGCCATCCAAAAATCTCCTCTGCCTTTTCAGACCAGTCTTTTATTGTCTTATCGGTATCCCACTCTATTCTAGCTAGTGGAAAATTCGATTCGTGCGTAACAAATTTTGGAAATTTGATACGCCGCTTTTCGTTCTCTCTTATCAGATCACTTACATTGTGAGCAATCGCTATCTTGGCTGGTTTCCCTTTGTGGTAAAACGTATGGTAGGTAAACTGTACATAAAGCGTTTCTCCATCTTTGGTTTTTTGGATCCAGACTTTGTCGATGCTGTTATTCTCGTCCGGCAGCCCATTGATAAGCTCCGTTCTCTTTTTCTTCTCTCCCAAATCATAGACATTCATTGCAAGAAATTCCTTGCGGGAATACCCATA
>JBEPWP010000081.1:0-7444 GCA_041642355.1 Fodinibius sp.
CCGCCATCATCACACGTCCCTCGCTGTCAATCCAGTCTATACCCATTCCTTTTTTTGTGCGGATGGGTTTCTGCTTCGATAGAATTCCTACGCCCGAATAGCCTTTTTTCTCAGCGGTATGATAAGCTTCGTGGTAGTTTAACTTTTGTACAGGTCCGGGCACCTGATGCTCCAACGCGCGTAATTCCTGCAGGCAAATTATATCTGGATCAGTCTGGTCAACCCAATCTGTAAAGCCGTGGCGGTGTGCCGCACGAATACCGTTAACGTTAAGGGATGAGATCTTGAGCACGTCTTAAATGTTTTTTGAAGATTAATTTTAAGAGGAGATTAATAAGTAATGAGTGGCATGTAGTTTTCTAACTCATTACGGAATCCCAAAAAGTAATTACTTAGCCTTTATAATCGCGTAATTACGTTTCCCTACCTTCAACGTAAACTTAGTATCACCCTCAAAAGTCACGCTGTAGCCTTTATCAGAGATCTTCTCGTCATCGATAGAAATACCACCCTGTTTAATTAGCCGCTTGGTTTGTCCATTACTATCCGTAAAACCGGCATCCGAAACAATATCTAATAGGCGTACTTCGGTACCCGATTCATATTCCAGCGTAAGAGCGTCATCAGGAATTTCATTACCGACAACTGTTTTTTCGAAATGTTTACGAGCAGCTTTGGCAGCTTCCTCCCCGTGATACATGCGCGTTATTACCAGTGCCAGTTCATGCTTAGTATTCCGCGGATCTTTTTTTGCTTTCTCTTTGTATTTAGGTAGTTCATCCACGTCAATATCAGAAAGCAATTCAAACCAAGAGTAGATGAGATCATCGGGAATGGAAAGTACTTTTCCATACATATCATTGGCACTTTCCGTAATACCGATGTAGTTATCATAAGATTTCGACATTTTTTTGGTACCGTCGGTACCTACCAACAAAGGCATCATTAAGGCAATTTGAGGCTCTTGGTCGGCATCTTTTTGAAGTTCGCGTCCTACAAGTAGGTTAAACTTCTGATCAGTTCCGCCAAGTTCTACATCAGATTGGAGATGAACTGAATCTTGTCCTTGTGCCAATGGATATAAGAATTCGTGTAGTGATATAGGCTCGTTATTTTCGTACCGCTTGGAGAAATCGTCACGCTCAATCATGCGTGCGACTGTTAGTTTTGAAGTGAGTTTAATGACATCCTGGAAGTTCATTTTGCCCAACCACTCAGAATTATAGACGATGGTGGTTTTATCTTCATCCAAAATTTTTGTGGCCTGATCAAGATAGGTTTTGGCATTTTCTTTGATCTCTTCGGGCGAAAGTGCAGGTCTTGTTTTATTTTGTCCTGTAGGATCGCCAATCAAGGCAGTAAAGTCTCCGATGATAAGGATTGCCTGGTGGCCTAAATCCTGAAACTGGCGCAATTTGCGCAGTATAACGGAGTGCCCCAAGTGTAGGTCGGGACGAGTAGGATCGCATCCCAACTTAATTTTAAGAGGTTTATTTTCTTGTTTTGAATTTTTGAGCTTTTCAACGAGCTCTTCTTCGGGTACAATTTCTACCGTACCTCTTTTAATTACGTCAAGTTGTTCGTTAACAGGTAAAAAGTTCATAAATCGTTTAGGAGTTGCTCTGTTCTAAAAAGGGAAAATTTTCAATTGGATTATATTGCTCGAGCGTCTGCTGGATAGTCGTTGTAAAATCGTCGGCACCTGGATAAACAGCGGCCACCGAATCATAAGCCCAGGGGGCTAGGTAGATGATGTATGAATAGGTTGCTGAATTTTTACGGGCTTCTTCAGAAGGAAGGTTGAATCCTGCTAAAATGAGAAGGATAGCACTTATCACAATACCACTTTTTAAAAATCCAAAGGCACCACCGGCAACGCGATTCACAAAATTAAGTTTAATGGTTTCTAAAAACTTTTTGCCTAAAAATGCGGCCAGGTGCACTATGGATAATGTGCCTACGAAGATGATGATGGCTGATATAAAAGGCACAAAAGAAGCCCCTTCCTCAAATAGTGGTTTAATTGCGGCGCTAACGGAATCCATATATTGGAAGGTGAGAAATACGCCTAAAATGATACCTATAATACTGAAAACTTCCTTAATAATGCCGTTAACAAATCCGCGATAAGCAAAAAAAGTAATGGGGAGCAGAATCAGGAAGTCGATCAGATTCATGGCAGGTGACCTTAAGAAAGTTCTTCTTTTACAACCTTGCTAACTACAGATCCTTCTACTTTACCTTTCAATTCTTGCATTAGCACACCCATAACTTGTCCCATGTCGGACATGTCTTCAGCGCCAAGTTCTTCGATCTTTTCTTTGGCAACATCGCGAACCTCTTCCTCCGATAGCATTTTTGGAAGATAAGTGTTGATGAGTTCCAGCTCTTCTTTTTCGGATTCAGCCAGGTCATCGCGGCCACCTTCTTCAAATTGCTCGATCGATTCTTTGCGTTGCTTGGCTGCCTTCATGAGAACTTCAATAGATTGCTCATCTGTGAGTTCTCCTTCACCACCTTTGCGTTCACTAATTTCACGTTCCAGCAGTTTCGATTTTAGCGAACGAAGTACACGCAGCTTATCCTTCTCTTTATTTTTCATAGCCTGTTTGAGGTCGGCCATGATTTCGTCTTTGATAGCCATATACATCGATTTTTTAAAAAAGGTTGAGGGTAGAACAAGCTCATAAAAAAAGGCTCCATCCAATGATATGGATGCAACCTTTTTATCAGATAAAGAAAAGATGCTTAGTCTTTATTCTCTTTGATAAAGTCTTGCACGTTCTCTTCATCGATAATGGCTTCTTTATAACCATACTTATTGTTAGCCGTTTTTTGGGCTACAATAACTTTGGCCATTCGCCGGTCGCCCGACTGTTGCTCTTCGTTAGTTCCAAAAGTTTTCTTCTTAGCCATGATACTGGTTCTTGGTATTACTTATTTAATTTCTTTGTGAACGGTATGCTTGCGAAGAACCGGATTGTACTTTTTCAATTCCAACCGATCTGGAGAGTTACGGCGGTTTTTAGTTGTGTGATACCGCGAAGTACCCGGCGCTTCGGTGCATTCTAAAATTACTTGTACTCTGTTTCCTTTTGCCATAGTGCTATTTATACGTCTTTAATGAGAGTTCCTTTTTTTCTTGCTTCTTTCAGCACGGCATGGATACCTTTTTTATTAATTGTGCGAAGCGTTTTTGCAGAAACCTTAAGTTCTACCCATTTATCTTCTTCTGGGACATAGAATTTCTTTTTCTGAAGGTTCTGCTGAAACTTATGCTTTGTTTTGTTATTTGCATTCGAGGAGCGATAGCCGTTCTGAGCTCCTTTTCCAGTAATGTCATCTTTACGTGCCATGATACGAATAAAACGTTATTTTACATTTCTCAGATAGACTGGAAAAATAGGCTTATTCCCCAAAAAGATCAATGTTTCTTTTAGAGGTATTTTTTTTACATATTAAGCCGTTCTGGGGAGAACAAAACAGGAACTTTTAAAAGACTTCTGACAAGGGGATAAATTTGATTTACGAGCATATCTCGACATTTGCCAATAAATGGCATCACTCACTTTGATTTTGCCTATTTATGCCCTATTTTCAGGCGTCTTCATCATCATTTTAAACCCCATTCATACCTATATTTATGGCGAATAAAAAAGGATCAGATTATAAGGCGGAAAACATTCAGGTTTTAGAAGGTCTGGAGGCTGTTCGTAAACGTCCGGCGATGTATATCGGGGATACCGGTCAGCGCGGACTTCATCACCTTATTAATGAGGTCGTTGACAATTCCATCGATGAGGCCATGGAAGGCCATTGTGATGTGATGGATGTTACGATTAATGAAGACGGTTCTATTACTATTACTGATAATGGTCGTGGAATTCCGGTTGACGAACATCCAAAAATCAAATTACCTGCCGTTGAAGTTGTATTAACAAAGTTACATGCCGGTGGTAAATTTGATAAAAATACTTATAAAGTATCCGGTGGACTTCACGGGGTTGGTGTTAGTTGTGTAAATGCACTTTCCTCTCATTTTTATGCTGAAATTCATCGTGATGGTGAAATTTATGTGATGGAGTTTGAGCATGGAGCTACCGTTCAGCCACTTAAAGTGAAAGGTAAAACTGATAAAACTGGAACTACAATTACGTTTACGCCCGATCCTGAGATCTTTACTCAGACAACAGAATTTAAGTATGATATTATTTCTGAACGGATGCGTGAGTTAGCGTTTTTAAATCCTCAAATTACTATTAATCTTGAGGATAAGCGCGAAGAGGATCTGAGTGATACCTTTCATTATGAAGGAGGAGTAAAAGATTTTGTTCAGTATCTCGATGAAGATCGTGAAACGATGATGTCAGAACCGATCCTTATTGAAGGAGAGGTTGATATGGTACCAGTTGAGCTAGCCATACAGTACAATGGGAGCTATTCTCAGAATGTTCATTCTTACGTTAACAATATTAACACGCGTGAAGGTGGCACCCATATTTCAGGTTTCCGCCGGGCACTTACTCGATCATTGAAGAAATACGCTAAGGATAACAACCTTATTAAAAGCGACGTCAATGTTTCGGGGAGTGATTTCCGTGAAGGGATGACGGCTGTGCTGAGTGTGAAGGTTCCTGAGCCTCAATTTGAAGGACAGACCAAAACAAAGCTTGGTAACTCTGAAGTACAAAGTGCTGTTGAGGTTATCGTTTATGAGCAGATGAACGAGTATCTTGAACGTAATCCCAAGGTTGCTAAAAAGATTCTTGAAAAAGTTATTCTGGCTGCTGAAGCGCGTGAGGCAGCGAAGAAAGCCCGAAAGCTTATACAGCGCAAGAGTGCAATGAGCGGGGGGGGGCTTCCCGGCAAGCTTGCTGATTGTTCTATTAAAGATCCTAAGCAAAGTGAAATCTATTTGGTAGAGGGTGACTCGGCCGGTGGATCTGCCAAGATGGGACGAAACCGAAGTTTCCAGGCAATTTTACCACTTAGAGGTAAGATTCTGAACACAGAAAAAGCCAAGATTAATCGTATTCTGGAAAACAATGAAATTCAGTCTATGATTACGGCCTTAGGAGCTGGAGTGGGCCATTCTGAAGAGGATTTCAACCTTGAAGAATTACGGTACCACAAAATCATTATTATGACGGATGCCGATGTGGACGGTTCCCACATTAGAACATTGTTGCTTACATTTTTCTATCGATATATGAAGCCACTTGTAGAAGGTGGTCATGTATATATTGCAATGCCACCGCTTTATAAAATTACGGACAGTCAAGGTAAAATTGATTACGCCTGGGATGAAGAAACACGTCGTAAACTAGTAAAGGAGCATAGAAAATCTCGTTATAAATTTGATGTTTCCCGGTATAAGGGACTTGGTGAGATGAATCCCGAGCAACTTTGGGAAACCACAATGGATCCCGAAACACGAACTCTGCAACAGGTGACGGTAGATAATGCCGCTGCCGCCGATAAGCTGTTCTCCAGATTAATGGGATCTGATGTTCAACCTCGTCGGGAATTTATTGAGCGAAACGCTAAATACGCTACGCTCGATATTTAAGTTTTGTTGTGTCAGAATGTTGAAGTTCAACTTCGAACTTTAATGTTACAACACACAAAACATTAAGCACTTTTAGGAATTTAATTTTAACACTGTACTAAACATTATCCATGGCAAGAGATAAAATTATACCTATTGCAATTGAAGAGGAGATGCAGTCGGCCTATATCGATTATTCGATGTCGGTTATTGTATCTCGTGCCCTTCCCGACGTTCGGGACGGCCTTAAGCCGGTTCACCGACGTATATTATACGGAATGAGTGAGTTGGGTATGCTTCATAACAGAAATTATAAGAAGAGTGCTCGTATTGTAGGTGAAGTGTTGGGTAAGTATCACCCCCACGGAGACTCTGCCGTTTATGACTCTATTGTACGAATGGTTCAGGATTTTTCCCTGCGTTACCCAATGGTAGACGGACAGGGGAACTTCGGTTCTATTGACGGTGACTCTGCTGCGGCTATGCGTTATACAGAAGTACGCATGGAACGCATTGCCGAGGAAATGCTTACAGATATTAATAAGAATACCGTCGATTTTAATGATAACTTTGATGATACCCTTCAGGAGCCTACGGTTCTTCCGAGTATGCTTCCTAATCTCTTGCTAAACGGTGCTTCCGGTATTGCTGTGGGGATGGCTACCAATATGGCTCCCCATAATTTGACGGAAACTATTGACGGTATTGTTGCCTATTTAGATAATCCGGAAATAGAATGTAAGGAGCTGATGGAACATATTCCTGCTCCTGACTTTCCCACTGGCGGTATCATTTATGGTTATGAAGGTGTTAAGGAAGCCTATGAAACTGGTCGCGGAAAAATTACGCTTCGAGCACGCTGTACAACAGAAGAATTGCGTCGCGGACGTGAGCAGATCGTAATTACGGAAATACCTTACCAGGTTAATAAAACGACACTGGTTAAGAAAATTGCGAAACTTTCACAGAACGAAAAGATTGACGAAATTACTGAAATTCGCGATGAATCGGATCGCGATGGGATGCGTATCGTAGTGATACTTAAGCGAAATGCCAATGCGGGTATTGTGCTTAACCAGTTGTACAAATATACCCAGATGCAGACTACGTTTGGCGTAATTAGTCTTGCCTTGGTGAAGGGCCGGCCTAAAGTGATGCCGCTAAAGGAACTTATTTATCATTATGTTGAGCATCGTATTGAGGTTGTAATACGACGTACGCTTTACGATCTGGATCAGGCCGAATCGCGTGCTCATATTCTCGAAGGACTCAAAATTGCTCTTGATGATCTCGACGAAGTAATTAAAACAATCCGTGCTTCCGATAGTCCACAGGAAGCTAATGAAGCGCTCCGTTCTAAGTTTGCTCTCACGGATATCCAAGCTAAGGCTATATTGGATATGCGTCTACAAAAACTTACTGGATTGGAACGTGATAAGATTGAGTTGGAATACAATGATATTGCCGAGAAAATTGCCAATTATCGAGAAATTCTCTCCAATCGCGATCGTCAGAAGTCAATAATTAAGGATGAGCTTCTGGAAATTAAAGATCGTTATGGTGATGAGCGTCGTACCCAAATTGTACATTCTGCAGAGGATTTTAGTGTTGAGGATATGATTGCTGATGAAGATGTGGTAGTTACCATATCAAATAAAGGCTTCATTAAGCGTATGCCTGTCAGCGGTTATCGTCGTCAGAAACGTGGAGGAAAGGGAATGAAAGGTACTACCACAAAGGATGATGAATATGTAGAACATCTATTTGTGGCAACCAATCATAATTATATCCTTTTCTTTACTGAAAAAGGACAATGTTATTGGTTAAAAGTGTATGAAATACCGGAAGGTTCAAGAACAGCTCGTGGCCGTGCTATTGTAAATCTTATCGATATTG
>JBEPWP010000082.1:0-7399 GCA_041642355.1 Fodinibius sp.
TGATATCATCCCAAAAACAGACGGTGAGTATTGGAGATCAGAAGATCGATTTTGAAGAGGGAGAGACTATTCATACCGAAAATTCTTATAAGTACAGTCTCAAGGAGTTTGAGGAACTGGTTGCTGATTGGTATACGGTGGGGAAGGTTTGGACTGATGAGAAGGATTACTTTTCGTTGCAGTATCTCAAAAAGAAATGATAGGACATCAAAGGATGATTCAATTTTTTAGAAATAATCATGAAGAAAAATCTGGTTCATCCATGGGTTTTTGGGTGATGACTATTGCCATTGGTTTAATCGTGGGTTCATTTTTGGTGCAGGTGGCTATGGGATTATGTCCGGTGCCCTGAAGAATTTATTATTGAGCGGTGGCAAAATGTTTTCGCTGTTTTATTAATTATTGTAGTATTATACATCCACATAAAATACAGTGATATAATATATGGATGAACAAAGTTCTGGAGAAGCAACACTGCAGGAACAGGTAGAGGAACGCGAGTCTACCGTGCAGCATAAGTATGGCACGTTTGGTGGAGTGTTTGTGCCAACTTTACTTACCATTCTGGGCGTTATTCTCTTTTTGCGACAGGGCTGGGTGATTGGCAACGCCGGACTTTTAGGAGGCTGGCTTATTATTACACTGGCTTTTGTTATTGTAACCTTTACGGCCCTTTCAATGTCGTGTATCACGACCAATATCCGCATTAAAGCGGGCGGAGCCTACTCAATTATTTCACAATCATTGGGGTTGGAAGTTGGTGGCAGTGTAGGGGTTCCGCTCTACCTAGCTCAGACTTTTGCTATCACCATGTACATCTTCGGTTTCAGAGAGGGTTGGCTATATATTTTTCCCGATCACTACGCCATTGCTGTTGATATTGTAGTATTTGGTATCCTGTTTGTCGTAGCTTATTTGAGTGCCAAGGTGGCATTTCGCATTCAATATATTATTCTGGCAGTTATTGTCGGGGCGTTGATATCAGTGGGCGCTACGGTGTTTACGGGAGTGATGGAGCAAAGTATCCAATGGTGGGGTGAATTTCCCGGTGCGCCTGAGAATAATTTTGAAGGGGTGAGTTTCTGGGTGGTTTTTGCCGTGCTTTTTCCCGCGGCAACGGGAATCATGGCAGGAGCAAATATGTCAGGAGAACTCAAAAATCCCAAGAAAAGTATTCCGCTCGGTACGTTGTCGGCTATTGCCATCAGTTATATTATTTATATGGCTTCAGGTTATTGGATGGCAAAAGTGGCGCCTGTTGATGAACTGGTAAGCAATTATAATGTAATGATTGATTACGCGCTATGGTCACCGGCTGTGCTGGGCGGACTGCTGGGCGCTACCTTTTCGTCGGCATTGGCTTCTATTGTGGGAGCGCCACGTATCTTACAGGCGCTGGGTAAACATAAAATATTTCCCGGAGGGGATCTCTTTTCAGAACTTGCCGAGAATGGAGAGCCTCGGAATGCTATTCTAATGACTGGTGGGCTGGTGCTAGCCACGTTACTTCTTCGGGACCTAAACACCATTGCCCCACTCATCACGATGTTCTTTTTGATTACCTATATGATGATCAATCTGGTGGTATTTATTGAGCAGCGGATGGATATGATCAGTTTTCGTCCTACGTTTCAGATTCCCAAGTTTGTCCCGTTTCTGGGTACGGTAGGCTGCCTGTTTACGATGTTTATCATCAACGCTACTTTTGGACTCATCGCGCTGGGCTTTGTGATTATCACATATCTGTACTTATCAAACAGAAAGCTAAAAGTACCTTACGGTGATATGCGAAGCGGGCTTTTTGTTTCCCTCGCTGAGTGGGCGGCCAAACGGGTATCCGCGTTACCCGAAGAGAATGAGCGGGCCTGGAAGGCCAACCTATTGGTTCCGGTCAGGAGTGCCCGTGAACTGCGCGGTAACTTTAGTCTTATCCGTAACTTGGTGTATCCCAAGGGATCGGTAAAATTGGTGGGTATGTCAGAGTCAGACAATGACAGTGATTTCAGGGACGCGCTAATGGATTTTTCAATGTCATTTAGCCGGGACAATATTTATGCCCGTTGGAGTGTGATTGATTCGGATAATTTTGAGGAAGCGGTGGTGAATTCACTGCAAACTTTACAGGGTACCTTCTTTAAGCCAAACATTTTGTTCTTACGGTTACCCGCTCACAAACAATATGACGAGGAAATCCTATCAGTTATCAGGCAGGCACGTATTAATAATATGGGGGTTCAGCTCTATGTTGAGGATACGATAGCCCAACTGGGTCGCAGTGATTCAATTAATGTATGGATTCATGAGCAAGGGCCGAATTGGGATTTGAGCATGGAGCTCGGTAATATGGATCTGGCATTGCTAACCGCCTACAAATTAAAAAAGAACTGGGATGCCAAGTTGCGAATCATAACGGTGGTAGAAGAACCACAGGTCGAACAGGCATACGAGTACCTCGAAAACCTACTGGATGTAGCACGCATGCCGGACGTTATTCCACATGTGGAGATTGGTTCATTTCAGGGGATCATGAGAGATGCTCCCCAAGCCGATCTGGATCTTATGGGCTTGCCGGAAGATCCGGACCTTGATAAGCTGCGCTCTTTTGTAGAGGAAACACAGTCGGCCTGTGTGTTTGTGGCAGACTCAGGCAACGAGAACATACTAGCTTAATACTTTACGCCAATTCCTAATTGATACGATATTTAATCACGCATCAGTTTTTTATACTGCACGCGTTCGGGATGGTATTTGGAGCCCAGTCGTTTTTCGCGATTTTCTTCATATTCCGAGTAGTTACCCTCAAACCAATACACCTGACTATTGCCTTCAAAGGCTAGCATGTGCGTGGCAATGCGATCCAAAAACCAGCGGTCGTGCGAAATAACCACCGCACAGCCCGCAAAATCAAGCAGGGCTTCTTCCAGTGCCCGGAGCGTATGTACGTCCAGATCGTTGGTTGGCTCATCAAGCAACAATACATTGGATTCCTGTTTCAGCATTTTTGCCAGGTGAACACGGTTACGTTCTCCTCCCGAAATTTCGCTACATCGTTTTTGCTGATCGCTGCCACTGAAGTTAAAGCGGGCCGTATAAGCACGCGAATTGATATCGCGGTTTCCAATTTTGACGGTATCTTTTCCGCCTGAAATTTCCTCCCAAATAGTTTTCTCGGGATCAAGCGGACGTTTTTGATTTACGTAACCCAGCTCAACGCTTTCCCCTATTTCAATGCTGCCACTATCGGGCTGTTCTTCGCCGGTAATCATTTTAAAGAGCGTTGACTTTCCAGCGCCGTTGGGCCCAATAACGCCCACAATGCCGCCCGGAGGTAGGCTAAAATTCATATCTTCAATAAGGAGTCGGTCATCATAGCCCTTCGACACATCGTTGGCTTCGATAACCTTGTCGCCCAATCGCGGACCGACGGGGATAAAGATTTCCATATCCTCGCGCTGCTTGCGGCGTTTTTCAGATAAAAGTTCCTCGTATTGATTGATCCGGGCTTTGCTTTTGGATCTGCGACCTTTGGGGTTTTGTTGAATCCATTCCAACTCTTTCTGCAGCGTCTTCTGTCGCTTTGATTCCTGTTTCTCTTCCTGCTCCAATCGCTTTTTCTTCTGATTCAGCCACGAGCTGTAGTTGCCCTCAAAGGGGATGCCTTCGCCGCGGTCAAGTTCCAGAATCCATCCTGCTACATTATCAAGGAAATAGCGATCGTGCGTTACGGCAATAACCGTTCCTTCGTAGCGGTCCAGGTGCTGTTCGAGCCATGCCACTGATTCAGCATCGAGGTGGTTGGTGGGTTCATCAAGCAGTAAAACATCCGGCTTTTTTAAAAGCAGCCGGCACAGTGCCACGCGACGCGCTTCACCGCCCGAGAGCACTTCCACCGACGTATCGCCGGGAGGTGTGCGCAGGGCATCCATAGCTTGCTCCAATTTGCTGTCGAGGTCCCAGGCTCCGATATGTTCAATCTTCTCCTGCAGTTTTTCCTGCTTTTCGATCAGCTTCTCAAAGTCAGCATCGGGATCCCCGAAAGCGGCATTTACGTCCTCATATTCAGCCAACAGATCAATCTGCTCCTGTACGCCTTCTTCCACAATTTCTTTGACGGTTTTCTCGGGATCGAGCTTGGGTTCCTGCGGTAGCATCCCAAACGTAATACCTTTGTTACGTGATATTTTGCCCTGGTATTCCTCATCATGGCCGGCAATAATATTTAGTAGGGTACTTTTACCGGAGCCGTTATTACCGAGTACGCCAATTTTGGCACCGTGAAAAAAGGAGAGGTAAATATCCTTCAGAACATAATTGTTGGGCTTGTAAACTTTGCTTACGCCCTCCATTGAAAAAATAACTTTTTGATCGCTCACTGTAACAGAAATTTTTAATTGGGAATTGGTAATGTAGAATGGATAGAATATCCGCTTATTTTAACCGGTCAATATAAGGATAATGTATGGGGAGTTAATAGCAGAAAATGAATTAAAAATGCTATTTGCGGACCTATTAACTTGTTGTCCCGAAATTGTGAGGTTAACCGAAAATTTAGGTAACAAGAATCAATTTCAATCCTCCTGCCCAAGAGGAACTCGTAAATCCCTTAAAAAGTTTCCCCATCTATATTCGAGAGGCTTCTAAAAGTCCTTCTTGGAGAAGAGGGATTTAGGGAGATTGAGGGAATCTTGATTAATTAGGTGTTAATTTTGAGAATTTTACTTTTTGGGTCGTTATCAGGAGAGCTAGGTCTAATAGATATCTATCATAGATGATGTGACGTCTATTTTTTGTCACCAAAAAATAGACGAAAAAAGTGCTGGGGGAATCGTAGATTTTGTTCTTTATATAATCGTAGGAAGGGTTTTAGGCTGAAACATCAATTGCTTTTATAGATAGTTTCCCGCGATTCGCCCCAGACCCCCAGAAGAAAAACCGCAATTAGCATTAACAGTGCTATTTAAATCTCTTTAAGGTTGAGTTTATGAATCAGTTTCTAACTCTTTGTGTTAATCCCTTTAAAAAATACCGTAAAATCTGGTCGCCACATTCGCGGTAATTATCATGTCCCTTGCGACGGAACAGGGCACTCATCTCGTGTTTGGAGATCGAAAACCCACCTTGTTCCAGAATGTCATGCATATCTTTCTCACGCAATTTGAAGGCTACGCGAAGTTTCTTAAGGACAATATTATTGGTGATCGGTGTTTTGATGGGACGCGGTGGATGCTTTTTGCTTTTGCCCCTTTTGTAATAAATCAAACCGTCCAGAAAATGTCCCATTAATATGTGGCTACAATCTTCTCCCTTTTGGTCATCGGGTAGATGTTGGCTCTTAAAAATTTTGGCTACTTCACCGCGACCGGGATTGTATCCCCGTAGCTTTAGGATATGTGCTATCTCGTTATCGTTTAGATCCAGCATGTGACGGATACTTTGGATGACGTCGTCATTTCGCATAATTCAAAAAAGTAGGTGGGGTTAGGGATGATTATTCTACCCAAAGATACGGTACTGTATAGGATTTTATAAGCCGGATGTTGTAGTTGATGGTAAAATTTGGTAGCTATAAGTAACTATTAATTAATTGAGGTCATGATGAGAAAAGTTATTTCAGCGGCGTTACTGGTAGGCGGAATTCTGTTACTCTACTTTGGATATGATGAATACCAATCGTTGGGGTCAGAAATTGATCAGGCTTTTGGAGGGTCGGGATCTAGTCAAGCTATTTGGATGATCGTGGGCGGTGCAGCCGCAACCATCGGTGGATTGGTAGGGTTATTCAGAGGAAAACTTAAGTAATAGCATGGTTTTCTATTATGGGTATACCTATCTTCATAGAATAAATGGCCGGTTGCTTCGTAACGGTATGTTAGTCAAAAGACTAATCGACAGGAAAAATTAATACCATGACAACGAAGGGTTTTGGCTTTGATCGGCTCCGGACTTTTTTTACGGTTGGGATACTGTTTGTTCTGCCAATAGTTGTTGCCGGATGCAGTCTGTTTACCGATTCTGATAATCCGGATGCTAGTTATGAATACCAATTTGAGGAGCAACCCGACGGCTGGACACCCCTATTCAGCAACTACGGGGTAGACCGTGAAGATGAATTTGAGCTTGAGAGTGGTTACCGTTCTTTGCCCGAGCCGCTGGATACCGATAACGTTGGATATTATTTGTCCGGCAAAAATCTCAGTGATGATTTGAATATGCTTTTGAAGCATCGGATTGATGGTTTAGCACCGGAAACGACTTACCGGATTATTTTTGAAATTTCTTTTGCCACCGAAGCACCATCCGGATGTGCAGGAGTGGGAGGAGCTCCCGGAGAATCGGTGACGGTACATGCAGATGCTTCACCGGTTGAGCCGACTCGAATTGTTGATGACAGTCGGGATCAAGGGTTTTATCGATTAGGGTTAGCCAAAAATTACGACGGTTCGGCCCAAAGTTGGTATCGCGCTACAGAGATCGGAGATGTGGCTAATTCGCGCAACTGCGAAGAAGAGTGGCAGTACGAAAAAAAGACTCTTACCGGTGGTGGTCAGATGGTTAAAACCGATGCCAACGGTGAAATATGGCTTTTGATCGGCACACGATCGGGATTTGAAGCTACTACCTCTTTGTATTACACCGAAGTGAAGGTGAGGCTTCGAAAAGATTAGTTATTGAAGTTTTTTGGGGCAAGGTGATTTGGGATTCTAGCCTTTTTTTAAGGTAAAGGTGGCATTGCTCAAGGTGATGATATCACAATGTTGTAAAATATAGCACCGCGGAATTGCAGGAAAGTATTTAATTCATGATCATTCATTTAAATGATGTGTATTAATTTTCAACACTAATCGAAAATCGTATATGCAATTCTTCTGGAAAATTGTTCTTGCCATTATTTTATCATTGGGAGCCTACCGGTACTATAAAAAAAGCACCCACCGGAGCGAAAACGAAGAAGGACTGGAGCCCAAAAATGAAGATAATACAACCTCTCAACCTTCTTCGAGGGATGATAACAACGGCAGTCAAGAGCAGGTGAAAGCGACCGAGCAAATCGTCGAGCGGCTGACTGCAATTGATGGCGTTACCCGTCGTGTGGCGGAAAATCTTCTGAAAAAAGGTATTACAACTAAAGAAGCTTTGACGAAACTATCCGAAGAGGAGCTTCGATCGGTAAAGGGTATAGGACCAAAACGAGCGGCCAAGATTCTCGGGCTTTAATAGGTTCTATTTTGTTTAACAAAGGTTTATGTGGTGTTCCTTTAATATTTATTGAATGGGAGTGTCCATTTTTTTAGCGCCCAAAAATGGACCACCGTATAGACGGGTACAGCGAAAAAGCACTGGCGGGAACTCTAGATATTGTTTTTTGTATGTTCTTTCGTAGGTGTTTGCTTTGAATCAT